>JAJNQF010000460.1 GCA_021154945.1 Sphingomonas sp. | reverse complement strand
GGGATCGGTGCGACCGGGCGTGGCTTCGCACCGGTCGTCGTGACGAGGTCGAGCGAATCGGGTGCTGGCATCCGCGTCGCGCTCTCGCACCATATCGTCTCGCGGCTGGATGGCAGTGCGGGCGGCATCGCCGCGGCGCTTGCGACGGGCGATGTCGGCGCGATCAGTGAGGAGGATTCAGAGGCGATGCGCCGGGCGGGTCTCGCGCATTTGCTGTCGGTGAGCGGGCTGCACATCACGGCTGCGGTCGCCGCGACGATGCTGATCGTGTTGCGGCTGCTGGCGCTCAGTCCGTGGTTGGCTTTGCACGCGCGACTGCCGTTGATCGCCGCGCTGGCGGGTGCGGCGGCGGCGATCGGCTATACGTTGCTGACTGGCAGCCAGGTGCCGACGATCCGGTCGTGCGTCGCCGCGTTGCTCGTGCTGGCGGCGCTGGCGATGGGACGCGAGGCGATGACGCTGCGGCTCGTCGCGGCGGGGGCGACGTGCGTCATGCTGGTGCTGCCTGAATCGGCAGCCGGGCCGAGCTTCCAACTTTCGTTCGCGGCGATCACCGCGATCATGGCGCTGCACGAACATCCGGTGATCCGCGCGTTCTTCGGGCCGCATGACGAGGGGCGGGGGCGCAAGCTGGCGCGGGGCGTCGCGTCGTTGTTGCTGACGGGGCTGCTGGTCGAATTCGCGTTGATGCCGATCGCGGTCTATCACTTCCACAAGGCTGGGCTGTACGGCGCGTTTGCGAACATCGTCGCGATCCCGCTGACAACGTTCGTGGTAATGCCGCTGGAGGCGTTGGCGCTGCTGCTCGACGTCGGCGGCGTGGGCGCGCCGGTCTGGTGGCTAGTGCAGCGGTCGCTCGATGCGCTGTTGTGGCTAGCGCATATCGTCGCCGACGCGCCGGGTTCGGTGCGATCCTTGCCCGCGATGCCGACGGCAGCGTTTGCGCTGATGATCGTTGGTGGCATCTGGATCGCGTTGTGGCGGACGCGGTTGCGGCGACTGGGACTGCTGCCGCTCGCCGCCGGTGCGATCTGGGCGTTGACGACACCTGCGCCTGACGTTCTCGTTACGGGAGATGGGCGCCATGTCGCGGTGCGGACGGCGGCGGGGCTGGCTATGCTGCGCGACAGGGCCGGCGATTATACGCGCGACATGCTCGCCGAGAATGGCGGGGCGGATGGTGAGCCGCTCCTGCTCGCGGACCAGCCCGATGCACGATGCAGCCGCGATCTTTGCGTTACCGATATTGCTGCACGGGGACGGATGTGGCGGATCCTCGCGACCCGCAGCGCCTATATGGTGCCGATCACGGAGCTGATAGCCGCCTGTCGCAGCGCGGACGTTGTTGTCAGCGAGCGCGGTCTGCCGAAACGCTGTAGCCCGCGGTGGTTGAAACTGGACCGCCGCGTGTTGCGCCGAACGGGCGGCGTTGCGCTGACCCTGGGGACCGGGACGGTCGTTACGATACTGACTGCGGGCGATCGCCATCCCTGGCGCGATCCGCCCGTGCTCGAACGTCCCTCGCATAGTTTCAGATCGCGGCCCGCTCGGTTCCAAGATGCGACGTCCGGGTTTCGGGCCGGCCGAGGCCGCAGGAAGTACGATGTTCACGCGAAGGCGCGGAGGCGCGAAGGTGTTGCGGTTCGGGAGACCGTCCCGAACTCCATGAAGGACTGAGGAGCGTCGTCGTCTTGACCGCTTCGAGGTGGAGATAGGCGCCCCCCCAAGCGCAACATCTTCGCGCCTTTGCGCCTTCGCGCGATCCAAATCACCAGACGACGCGCGCGCTGGCCGGCCGATAAATTTTCACGCGGAGACGCGGAGGCGCGGAGGCGCGGAGCAGTGTCTTAGGCGACGAACCGGACCAGGTTAAAGACTATCCGCTCGTCCCTCCCGCGGTCATTTTAAACCGCAAGGTTCTACCCAAGCGAAACACCTCCGCGTCTCCGCGCGAACATATTCTTCATGCTGCGCAAAGCAAGTGCTAGCGCTTCAGTCGTAGCGGCGGAGGATGCCGGAGAGTTTGCCCTGCACGCGGACCTGGGCTGGGGCGTAGCGTTGGGGGTCGTAGGCGCGGTTGGCGGGGTCGAGGCGGACCATGGCGCCTTCGCGGCGGAAGTATTTCAGGGTGGCTTCGCTGTCCTCGATCAGCGCGACGACGATCTCGCCGTCGCGGGCGGTCTCGGTACGGCGGATCAGGGCGTAGTCACCGTCGAGGATGCCGGCTTCGACCATCGAATCGCCGGAGACTTCGAGCGCATAGTGTTCGCCAGTGCCAAGCAGCGCAGCGGGGACGGCGAGCATCGTGCTGCCTTCGAACGCCTCGATCGGGACGCCGGCGGCGATGCGGCCGTGGAGGGGGATCTCGATGACGTCGTTGGCCGGTTGCGGCGTCGCGGCGGTGGGGGCCGCCTTGACGTTCGATGCCTTCGACGGCGCCTTTTTCTCCGCACGCTCCGGCATGCGCAGCACTTCGAGCGCGCGCGCGCGGTTCGGCAGGCGGCGGATGAAGTTGCGCTCCTCGAGCGCGCTGATCAGACGGTGGACGCCCGATTTCGACTTGAGGTCGAGCGCGTCTTTCATCTCCTCGAACGACGGCGAGACGCCGGTTTCATTGAGGCGATCGTTGATGAAGCAGACGAGTTCGTGCTGCTTGCGCGTGAGCATGGCGGTTCTCCGTCCGGAACAGACTGGGAACTTCTATGGAACATAATTAACGCCGTCAAGCGCTCGTATCACGCGATAACGAGGATTTCCGCCGATTCGCCTGTCCGTGCGACCGGCGCGTTGCCGGCGCGGACGATCAGGCAGGTCGAGCGCGCCAGTGTCAGCAGCATCGAGCTGTCCTGGATCGTCGAGGCATAGGCCTTGCCGTCGCGCAGTTCGGCGCGGAGATAGTCGGTGCGGGCATTGTTGGCGGGGAGGTCTTCGCCGAGCAGCGCGTGGGTCGACTGGGGAAGCGGGTCGCGCGCCCCGGCCATGTGCGCGACGACCGGCTTCACGAACAGCGTTGCGGTGACGAACGCGGATACCGGGTTTCCGGGGAGGCCGAGCACCATCATTTCGCCGATCCGGCCGGCCATCATCGGCTTGCCGGGGCGGAGCGCGATCCGCCAGAAATCTATCGTGCCGCCGGCCGTCTCGATTGCGGGGCGGACGAGGTCGTGATCGCCCACCGAGGCGCCGCCAGTGGTGACGAGCAGGTCGGCCTGGACGCTGGCGAAGGCCTCGCGCAGGACTTCGAGATTGTCAGGAAGGATGCCGAGGTCGACGATGTCTACGGGCATGTCGGCGAGCATTGCCGCCAGCATGATGCCGTTCGATTCGGGCAGTGCGACGCCGTCGGTCGTCGAGCCGGGGGGGACGAGTTCGTCTCCGGTGGCGGCGACGGCGACGCGGACGCGGCGGTTGACGGTGAGGCTGCCGTGGCCGCCGGTCGCGGCGACGGCGATGCGCGCGGGGCTGAGGCGGTCGCCGGCGGCTATTAGGCGGGTGCCAGTCGAGAAGTCGAGGCCTTTGCGGCGGGTGTTGCGGCCGAACGTCGCCGGGCCTTCGCCGGCTAGGATCAGCGTTGCGCCGTCCCGTTCGGCCTCTTCCTGGACCATGACGGTGTCGGCGCCGTCGGGCATCGCTGCGCCGGTGAAGATTCGCGTGGCTTCTCCGGGGGCGACTTTGCCGATGAAGGGGCGGCCGGCGGCGCTTTCGCCGATTACTTTCCAGGGGCCGGGGAGGTCCGCGAAACGGATCGCGTAGCCGTCCATCGCCGAGAGGTCGGCGGCGGGTTGCGTGCGGTGGGCGAGGATGTCCTCTGCGGCCCAGCGGCCGGCGGCGGCGAGCAGGGGAACGGTCTCGCTGCCGACCCGCGGGGCCATGGCGAAGAGGCGAGTTTGGGCTTCGGCGACGGGGACGAGGTTCATGCGTAAGACTCTGTTTTCGGGCGTTTCTGAAAAGTGAAGTATAGGAAGTATAGACGCTGGGAACGGTTTGGCGGTTTTGTCTCGGGGCGGTTTCGTATGGAAGCGCAGGGTTCGTGGGTATGTTCCGTGCTTTGCCATGGGCCTGGTGTGTAGGACAGGTGTTGTTGGGTTAGCGGGGCGTGCGGTGCGGGCCGTTACTGGCGCTATCTGCGCTGGTAGATATCGAATTGTAGCGCCTGCCTCCTTGTTCTCCCGCGAAGGCGGGAGCCCAGGCTGGGTCCCCGCCTTGGCGGGGAAACAAGGGTGGGTGGATGGCGGTCGCTATAATGTTGGCTTTCCCAACCGGGCCCCGGCCTTCGCCGGGGTGGGGTGAGTTCGCTTGGCCAGCGCGTGTTCATCCTTGGCGGGGCTTTGTTTGGGGGAAAGAGACACCAGATCAGTATGATGACACGTTATACGCCTCGGGCGAAAGACAGGATCGGGGCGGCAGTAGGTGCGGTGCTGCTGCCGGGGATGCTTGGTTATGCGCTGCTATCGGGGCTGGTGGTGACGATGCCGGCGGCGGTGAGCGATGCGCTGAAGGTGTTCGATGCGGCGCCGCTTCCGCCACCGCCGCCCGAGGAGAAGGTCAGGCCTCGGCCTTCGCCTAGCCGCAAGCCCGAAGGGGCTGCGTCGCCACCTAATTTGAAGTCGAAGGCTACCGAGGTGGTGGCGCCGCCGCCGATCGTGCCGGTGGTCGTGCCGCCGCCTGTCGTGGTGGCGGAGAAGGCTGGGGTCGGTGCGGAGGCGACTTCGGGGGCTTCGAACGTTCGTGGGCCGGGGACCGGGAGTGGCGGGATCGGTAATGGGACCGGGAGCGGGGGGTATGGCGATGGCGACGGCGGCGGGGGTGAGGAGACGCCGCCGGAGTGGCGCAGCGGGCGGTTGCGGGACTCGGATTATCCGCGCGAGGCCGCGGAGACGGGAATCCGGGGTCGGGTGTTCGTGCGGTATCTGGTCCAGACCAATGGGCGGGTGTCGCGGTGCCGGGTGACGCGGTCTAGCGGGAGCCGGGTGCTGGATGATCTCACGTGCCGGCTGATCGAGCAGCGGTTTCGGTATGACCCTTCGCTGGATGCGGCGGGGCGGCCGGTGGAGTCTACGATCGTGGAGAGCCACGACTGGTCTATGGATGGGGATTGATGGGCCATAGCCGAGCGCGTTCTGTTTGGCTTGCCCTCACCCTCGCCGCCTTTGGCGTCTTTCCCTCTCCCCTTTGGGGAGAGGGTTTCTTTTACGCGGTCCAGTTGCCGGATTTGCCGCCGGATTTTGCTCGGACGCGGATGTCTGAGAGGACCATTGTTTGGTCGATGGCCTTGGCCATGTCGTAGATCGTGAGGAGCGTGACCGTTGCGGCCGTCAGGGCCTCCATCTCGACGCCGGTCTTGCCTTCGGTCGATGCGGTGGCGGTGGCGGTTACGCCGGTTTCGTCGACGACTAGGTCGATCTCGACCTTGGTCAGCGGGAGCGGGTGGCATAGCGGGATCAGATCGCTGGTGCGCTTGGCGGCCATGATGCCGGCGACGCGGGCTACCGCGAGGACGTCGCCCTTTTTCGCGGTGCCAGCGCCGATCGCCGCGGCGGCTACGGCGGACATGGTGATGCGGCCGGAGGCGATGGCCTCGCGGGCGGTGACCGCCTTGCCGGCGACGTCGACCATGCGGGCCGCGCCGGCTTCGTCGATGTGGGTGAGGCCGGTCATCCGACGAGAGCGCGCGTTGCGGCTTCGACGTCGTCCTGGCGCATGAGCGCTTCGCCGATCAGGAAGCAGTGGATGTCGTGCTCGGCCATCGCGTCGAGTTCGGCACGCGTCGTGAGTCCGCTTTCGGCGACGAAGGTGCAGTCCTTGGGCGCCTTGCCGACAAGGTCGTAGGTGCGCTGGAAGTCGACGGTGAAGTCGCGCAGGTCGCGGTTATTGACGCCGATCAGCCGCGACTTGAGCCGCAGCGCGCGCTCCATCTCGTGCGCGTCGTGGACCTCGACCAGCACGTCCATCCCGCATTCGAGCGCGGACGCCTCGATCTCAGCCATCTGGATGTCGTCGAGCGCGGCGACGATAATCAGGATGCAGTCGGCGCCGATCGCGCGCGCCTCGGTCGACTGCCACGGGTCGACCATGAAGTCCTTCCGTAGGACCGGGATCGAAACTGCGTCGCGTGCGGCGGTCAGATAGGCGTCGGATCCCTGGAACCACTTTTCGTCGGTCAATACGGACAGGCACGCGGCGCCACCGGCTTCATAGGCGCGGGCGTGCGCGACGGGGTCGAAGTCGGCGCGGATCAGACCTTTCGAGGGGCTGGCCTTCTTGACTTCGGCAACTAGCGCGTAGCCGGTCTTGGCGTCCAGTGCAGCGCGGAAGCCGCGCGGTTTCGACATGCGGGCAATGCCGGCGTCGATATCGGCGAGCGACGTCGTGGCTTTCCGCGCAGCGACTTCGGCGCGCTTGGTCTCGAGGATACGGTCGAGCATGGTCATGTCAGTAGGCGATCCAGCGGGCGAGCAACGCGTCGGCGCTGCCGGTGTCGAGCGCGGCGGCGGCTTGCGCGGCGCCCTCGACGAGGGTGGGGACGGTGCCGGCGACCATTAAGGCGGCGGCGGCGTTGAGCAGGACGGCGTCGCGGTAGGGTCCCACCTCGCCCTTGAGCAGGCGGCGGAGCGCGTCGGCGTTGTGGGTCGCGTCGCCGCCGCGGATATCGGTGATCGCGTGCCGGGTGAGGCCGGCGTCTTCGGGCGTGATCCTGGCGGGGAGCGCGACGCTGCCGACCGAGGCGACGATGCTGGGGCCGGCGCCCGAGATTTCGTCGAGGCCTTCTTCGCCCGACACGACGAGCGCGGCTTCGGTGCCGAGCTGTTCGAGCGCGTCGGCGTAGAGCGTGACGTAGTCGGGGCGGGCGATGCCGATCAGCTGGCGGGTGGTGCCGGCCGGGTTGGCGAGCGGGCCCATCAGGTTGAAGATCGTGCGCTTCCCGATGCGCTGGCGGATCGGGGTGACGCGCTTCATCGCCGGGTGGTGATTTGCGGCGAACAGGAAGGCGATGCCGATCTCGTTGAGGCTCGCCTCGGCGGTGGCGCCGGCGCGGTCCATGTTGAGGCCGAGGACTTCGAGAGTGTCCGCGGCGCCGGCCTTGCTGGAGGCGGCGCGGTTGCCGTGCTTGGCGACGGGTACGCCGGTCGCGGCGACGACGAGCGCGACCGCGGTCGAGACGTTCAAGGTGTGGTGGCCGTCGCCGCCGGTGCCGCAGACGTCGATCGCGCCGGCGGGGGCGTCGATCGGGATCATCCGGTTGCGGAGCGCGCGGGCGGCTTCGGCGATCTCGATGCTGGTCTCGCCGCGGGTGGCGAGATCGGTGAGAAAGGTGGCGATCGCGTCATCGCTGGCGCGTGCGTCGAGGATGTCGGCGAACGCTTCTCGGGCGGATTCGCGCGAGAGGTGGGATGTGGGGTCGGGAAGGTTCATATTCCCCTTCCGCTTGCGGGAGGGGTTAGGGGAGGGGCTTCTTGTCTAGCAGACGTCGTGGGTGCGGCGCTGCCCTCCCCCGACCCCTCCCGCAGGCGGGAGGGGAGTTGGTGGGGGATGCCGGCCATCTTCAGGAAATTGGCGAGCATTTCGTGGCCGTGTTCGGTCGCGATGCTTTCCGGGTGGAACTGGACGCCGTGGATC
>JAJNQF010000446.1 GCA_021154945.1 Sphingomonas sp. | reverse complement strand
AGCATCGTCGCCGCCACCGCCGCGGTGATATGCAACCCGCTGACCGACAACAGATGCGCGAGCCCCGCCCGCCGCATCGCCTCCGAATCTTCCTCGCTGATCGCACCGACATCACCCGTTGCGAGCGCTGCCGCTATGCCGCCCGCACTCCCGTCCAGCTGCGAAACGATATGGTGCGACAGCGCGACGCGGATGCCGGCCCCCGATTCGCTTGACCTCGTCACGACCACCGGCGCGAAGCCGCGTCCTGTCGCACCGATCCCGCCGAACCACGCGACGCGTGCAAAATCGTACGCGCCCGGCACCGCGGGAAGCGGTGGTGGCATCAGCCGTGCCCGCAACTGGATGACCGCCCCCGTCCCCAGCAGCTTCGGCGCATCCGCTTCCGCCAGATTGACGCGGACGCGGTACGGCAAGGCGACCGGCTGCCCGTCGGTCTCGACCCCGTTCCCAATCGGCAATACCGTCAACCGAACCAACTTGCGCGCCACCAGCGGCTCGATTGCCTCGACCTTCGCCGAGAAACGCGCGATCGTCGGACCGCCCAGAACCGGCCGCGCCACCCATTCCGACCGCGCCCAGATCAGCCCGAGCCCCAGCGCAGTCGTCAGAAACCCGATCGCCAGCGCGCGCGCCGCACGCCCGCCCTGCCCCAAGGCCAGACACGCCAACCCACTCGCCACCAGCAGCAGGATCGCGACGCACCACGCTGCCGGGTCCGGCAACGCGAACCACAAAGCGATCCCGCCGCCCAGCATCACCGGCAGCCACAACACCAGCTGGTCGCGCTCCGCCTCCAGCCAGCGTTCCACGGCCAGCCCGACGACAGCAAGCCAAACGACAGCCCCCCATCGCGGCACGCCCATTTGTCGCCGCCAAGGACGCATGCTAGGGGCGGCGACGGCTGTCATGGCCATCGTTTCTCCATTGTTTCATCAGTCTGGGAGCACCCGCGGTTGGGCGCAATATCTGATACGGGCACCGCCAATTCGGCCGCACCCGTGGTTACCCGTTTCGCTCCGTCGCCGACGGGGTTCCTGCATCTTGGCGGCGCGCGCACCGCGCTGTTCAACTGGCTGTTCGCAAAGGCGAACGGGGGTAAATTCCTGCTGCGGATCGAGGATACCGACCGGGTCCGCTCGACCCAGCCGGCGATCGACGCGATCATCGACGGGATGCGTTGGCTCGGCCTCGACTGGGACGGCGACGTCGTCATGCAGTTCGCCGGCGCCGAGCGCCACGCGCAGGTCGCACACGAAATGGTGGCAAATGGGCATGCCTATCGCTGCTACATGACCAACGACGAGATCGCCGCGATGCGCGCCGAGGCGCAGGCCGCGAAGAAGCCGCTGCGCATCCGCAGCCCGTGGCGCGATCGCCCGGCGAGCGACGCCCCCGATCTTCCGCATGTCGTCCGCCTGCGCGCGCCGCAGGAAGGCGCCGTCACGATCGAGGACCGCGTGCAAGGGTCCGTCACGGTCAAGAACGAAGAGATCGACGACCTCGTCCTGCTTCGTTCGGACGGTACGCCGACCTATATGCTCGCCGTCGTCGTCGACGATCACGACATGGGCGTCACGCACGTCATCCGCGGCGACGATCATCTCAACAACGCGTTCCGCCAGTTGCCGATCTACCGCGCGATGGGCTGGCCCGAGCCGATCTACGCGCACATCCCGCTGATCCACGGCCCGGATGGTGCCAAACTGTCGAAGCGTCACGGAGCGGTCGGCATCGAGGCGTATCGCGACGAGATGGGGATCCTGCCCGAGGCGTTCGACAATTACCTGCTCCGGCTCGGCTGGGGTCACGGCGACGACGAAATCATCAGCCGCGAGCAGGCGGTCGAGTGGTTCGACCTGTCGGGTGTCGGCAAGTCGCCCTCGCGCTTTGATCTCAAAAAGCTAGAGAATCTCAACGGCCATTATATTCGCGAGGCCGACGATGCGCGGCTGGCGCAGCTTGCGGCCGACCGGCTCGGTCACGGTTTGCCGGACGGCGGATTGGCGCTTCTGACTCGCGCGATGCCGGTCCTGAAGCCCCGTGCAGCAAACCTGAACGAGCTGGCCGAAGGATCGAATTTCCTGTTCAGCCAGCGTCCTTTGGCGATGGATGACGCCGCGGCGAGCCTTTTACAGGGTGAAGCGAGTGCGATTTTGGCGAATGCGCATGCTGAACTTGACGCGCTCGACAAGTGGGATACGGAAGCGCTCGAAGGTGCGGTACGGCGCGCGGCCGAAGCCCGGGGCGTCAAACTCGGGCAGGTCGCACAGCCGCTTCGTGCCGCACTGACGGGACGCAAGACGTCACCGGGAATATTCGACGTGCTCGACCTGCTCGGGCGCGACGAGAGCCTCGGTCGGATCGCCGACCGGATGGCTAGCTGATAAGATTTCGAGGAAGGATACAAGCATGAGCGAGACCGCAACCCTCAAGGTCGACGGCAAGGATTTCGATTATCCGGTGATGTCCGGAACGGTCGGACCCGACGTCATCGATATCCGCAAGCTGTACGCACAGACGGACAATTTCACCTATGATCCGGGCTTCACCTCGACGGCGTCGTGCCAGTCGAAGCTGACCTATATCGACGGTGACGCGGGCACGCTGCTGCACCGCGGCTACACGATCGGCGAACTGGCAGAGCAGTCGAACTTCATGGAAGTCGCCTATCTGCTCCTCAACGGCGAACTGCCAAGCGCGGACGAGCTGGCGAACTTCTCCAACACGATCACGCGCCACACGATGGTCCACGAGCAGCTCGCGCAGTTCTTCCGCGGCTTCCGCCGCGATGCGCATCCGATGGCGATCCTGTGCGGCGTCGTCGGCGCGCTGTCGGCCTTCTATCACGATTCGACCGACATCCACGATCCGGCACAGCGCGTGATCGCGTCGCACCGCCTGATCGCCAAGATGCCGACGATCGCCGCGATGGCGTACAAGTATAGCGTCGGCCAGCCGTTCGTCTATCCGGACAACACGCTGAGCTACACCGGCAATTTCCTGAAGATGACGTTCGGCGTGCCGGCCGAGAAGTATGTCGTGAACCCGATCGTCGAAAAGGCGATGGACCGCATCTTCATCCTCCACGCCGATCACGAGCAAAACGCGTCGACCTCGACCGTCCGTCTCGCCGGCTCGTCGGGTGCCAACCCGTTCGCGTGCATCGCGGCCGGGATCGCCTGCCTCTGGGGCCCGGCACATGGCGGCGCCAACGAGGCCGCGCTCAACATGCTGCATGAGATCGGCACCGTCGACCGCATCCCCGAGTACATCGCCCGCGCCAAGGACAAGAACGATCCGTTCCGCCTGATGGGCTTCGGTCACCGCGTCTACAAGAACTACGATCCGCGCGCAGCCGTCATGCAGACGACCGTCAAGGAAGTGCTCGGCGAACTGGGCGTCACCGATCCCGTGTTCGACGTCGCGATCGAACTCGAGCGTTTGGTGCTGAACGATCCGTACTTCATCGAGAAGAAGCTGTTCCCGAACGTCGATTTCTATTCGGGTGTGATCCTGTCGGCGATCGGCTTCCCGACGTCGATGTTCACCGTTCTCTTCGCGCTCGCCCGCACCGTCGGCTGGGTCGCGCAGTGGAACGAGATGATCACCGATCCAGACCAGAAGATCGGCCGCCCGCGCCAGCTGTACAGCGGCCCGACCGCGCGTGACTACGTTCCGATGGCGTCGCGCTGATGAAAACGCTCCGGCCGATCCTGATGGTCGTCGGCGTGCTCAGCGCGCTGATGGGTCTGCTCTGGATCGGCCAGGGGCTGGGTTACGTCCATTGGCCGCAGTCGAGCTTCATGCTCGACCAGCGGCCATGGGCGGATCGCGGCGCGTTCCTCGCCGCATTCGGCCTTGCGCTGATATTAGTGGCGCGCCGGATCCGCCGGTAACGTCAGGACGAAGCGCGCGCCTTCGCCGGGTGCGCTCTCGACCGTCAGATCCCCCTGCATCGCCCGCGCGAGACGCCGTGCGATATACAGGCCGAGCCCGTTGCCGCCGGCCTCCAACGGGTCGACCCGTTCGAACTTCTCGAAAATTCGGACCTGATCCTCGGGCGCGACGCCCTTGCCCTTGTCCGCCACCACGACGACGGCGTGGCTTTCGGTACGCGTCACGGTGACGATGACCTGCGCGCCGCGCGGCGAATAGCGCACCGCGTTGCCGACGAGGTTGACGAGGATCTGCAACACGCGCCGGAAATCGCCGAGCGCAGCGACACGCATGTCGACCGGTGGTCGCGCGATCGTGACATCCGCATTGGCCGCGCGAACCGACAACAGCCCCGCCGCGCGACGGGCGACATCGGCAAGGTCGATCGGCTCGGGCAGCAGCGTGAAATCGGGCCGCTCGACCGCCTGGAGATCGACTAGGTCATCGACCAGTTCGAGCAGATGGCGCCCGGCGCTGGCGATATCCGCCGCGTAATCGGCATAGTCGCCCTGCACCGGACCATCCGCCTGCGCATTGATGCTGTCGGCGTTGGCGACGATCCGCGCGAGGGGAATGCGCAACGCCTTGTCCAGGCCACTCGTGAAGGTCGGCGAGAGCGTCGCGGTTTCGTCGGGCGGTGCGACGTCCTCGACCGCCATGCGCGCCGTACCGACGAACCCTGCGAAATCCCCCGAGGCATCGTGCCGAACGGTCGCGGTCAGCGTCACCGCGCGCCCAGAACTCCGCAGCCGCGCGGGTTGCGCCGTCATCGGCCGGCGCCGGGCGAGCGAATCGAGGATCGGCAACGTCCCGTCGGTTCCGGTATCGAGCGCGAACATCGCCGTCAGCGGCTGGCCGAGCAGCGCGAACGCGTCGAAACCATGCTTCGGCCCGGCATCCAGCGTCACGAACGTCAGCCGCAACGCCGCGTCGGTCTCCCACCGCCAATCGGTCTCGCTGCCGAGAAAATCATCCTGCGCACCGGGTGCCGGCCGGGTCGGACGCCACGCGGCGATCTCGCGCCAGCCGCTGACCGTCAGCCGCACGTTCTCGCCATCCGGTTGCGCGCGCACCCAGAGATCGAAATCGGCTTCGTCGTCGGCGACCACCACGCCACGCGACACGACGATGCCCAGTCGCCGCGCAAGCCGCACGATCGTCGCCAGCTGCGGCACGGCGAGCGGCGCCCCGCGCATCCCGCCGGCCCGCTGGTTGAGTGCGATCAATGCCGGGTCCGCGAACGACAGCGATCCGTCGGGCGCGACGATGCCGTGCGCGATCGGGCTTTCGGTCGATGGATCGAACAGGCTCATCGCCGATCCGTACGCGCCAGCGCGCGCAACGCCATCCGAAAATCACGGTCGAGTGCAAGCGGCGCGATCGACGCGCGCGCATCCTCCACGCCGATCGAAACGATCGCGTCGAGCGCGTCCGCGAACTGCTCGATATCCCGGCGCGGATCCGCCTCCGACAGCGCGAGGCCTATTCGGGCGATCGTCGGCCGATCCATGTCAAGCGCACGCAGCGCAAGCCAAAGCCGGTCGCCGTCGGGATCGAGCGTGATCGCCCGCGCCTGATCGAACGCGATGCCCAGCGCATGCGCCAGCACCGCGACAAACAGCGACAGCCGCCGGTCGCCGATCGATTCGACCAGCACCGCCGCCAACTCGTTGGGCCGCGCATCGAGCGCCGCCGCGAGCCGTGCCGCCACCGCATCGGGCCGCTCACCCTCGTCATGTGCCGCCAGGCTGCGCTGTGCGGCATCGGTGATCGCGCGGTCGCTCTCGCGGGTCGCCGACGTTAAGCCGTCGCGGATCGCTGCGGCCACCCACCAGACCAGTCGGTGGTGCAGCTCCGCGGGCAGTTCGCTGCCTCCGACCGCACCCTGCTCGTTCGCTACCCGCCGCCGGCTTTCCGCCGCGAGCAATGCCGATGCCGCCGACGCCACGACGCTGTCGGGCACACCGGCCAAACGTACGAGCAAGCTCGCCTCCTCGGGTTCCGCCACCTCGACAGGTAGCGACGCCGCGATCAGATCGTGGCGGACGCGGGCGATCAGTTCGTCCATCAGGTCTTCGTCACGCAGCAGACCCGCACGTGTCAGCCGTTGCAGGACGGTGCCCACGCCCGCCTTCAGGATCGCCTCGCCCGCCGCCGTCGCGCCGGCACCGGCCAGCAACCGCGCCGCATGCCGCCGTATATCCCATTCGATCGCCCCGACGATTGCACCGAGCACCTGTGCCAGCATCAGCCGCGTGCGATCGTCGATCCGTGCTTCCGCATCGAGGAAAAAATCGGTGATCGTCCCGGCCAGCCGCGTCTCGGCCCGCAGGCGCGCAGCCTCGGCTCGCTGCATTGGATCATAGGACGGCATAGCGTCTTGCATCGTTGGGCCGACCGACATGATCCCGTGCTTAGCCTCCGGTCGTTAAGGTACGCCTAAGGCGCGCGACGCAATCGCTCGATTGCCGCCGCCAGCGTAGCGGTCGCATAGACCGCCGTCATGCCCAGTCCGAACACCGGAAATCCGATCAATGCGAACACTGCGACGACCAGCAGATACGCCGCCGGACTACCCCACCACAGCCGGCGCTCGCGCTCGAGGATGGCGCGCTCGGCCAGTCCACCGATCGCGACCGTCGCGGTGCCGATCGCAAGCGCGGTATTGTCGCCCGCATAGCCGCTGACGAAGAACGCGAAGACCAGGATCGCCGCTGCGACGACGCCGGCGATCGCAAGCGTCTGCCAGCGCGCCATCGGTGCCTCATCGCGAAGGCCGCTCAACACCGAGCCGAGCGCCAGCGCGATGCTGCCAACCAACGCCACCACCAGCCCGATCGACGAGAACCCGAAGCCGATCGTCACCAGCCCGGCGATGCCGAGCGCCAGCCCGGCCGCACCGACGCTCGTCCCTGCCGCGCCGCGATCGACCAGCAACGGCAACGCCAGCCGCGCGATTGGCGCGAGTACGAAGCGGTCGAACCAGCCGCGCCGTCCCGACACGATCGTCATCAGCACCGCGCGCCCGCGCTCCTCCAGCGTCCGCGCCTGACGCTCGATCCCGTGGCCGCCGCGCACCGCGTCGGTCGGGAGCAGCACATGGATCGCCCGAGACTGGACGGCCAATCGCAGCAACGAGGACTGGAGATCGTAATCCTGCGGCAGGGCCGCCACCTCGGCGATCCGGCTCGAACTCAGCCGCGCGACACCGGCCCAGGCCATCTGTCCGCCGACGCGCTCGAAGCCGGGGCCCGCATCGCCCTCCGGCACGACGAGCAGGCAATCGCCCTCTTCGCCGGCCATCGCCTTGACGATCGCCTCCGTGGTGACCAGCCCATCGCCGAGCATCAATATGCGCGCAAGGGGATGGAGTTTCTCGACCGCCTCGGTCGCGGAGCGCACCGTATCGACGCTCACGCCGCGCCGTCCGATGCGGTTGATCGCGCCGAGCAGTTCGGGGGTCATCCGCGCGACGACGATGATCACCTGCGATACGCCCGCCGCGATCAGCAGCCGCGCCTGGTATTCGATGAGGGTGACGCCGCTGAACGGCAGTGTCGCGGCCAGACGATCGGGACGATCGTCGGCGTCGTGTATTGCAAATAATAGACCGGCAAGCATCGCAGGCTGTTAGGCGGTACACGCCGTCCTGCAAAGCCCGCGTTCGGCCGAACCGCCCCGCATCGTGGTTCGGTTCGCCGTTGCGGGCGAGAAACACCCGGTCGAGGTTACGAAACCCTCCGCATCGCATCCATTATCGCAAATACGACAGGCGCCGCTTGCCGATGCCGCCACGATCATACGCCGTGTCGCCCCGCTTACCGGACGGATGTTCGCCGAACCGTCGCATCATCCGTTTTGTCGGGCGGCAATCCATGATACTTCCGATGTTCATGAACGGGGGTTCGTCAATGATCGGGTTTCGCGCGTCGGCAGGCAATGCCCATCCCATTCGCGCGGACATCGTGATGGATCCGGTGATAGAAGATATGTCCGATACCGTCACCGAGCCTGGTTTCGACGAGGTTTATCAAGAGCCTGCGGCAGAACGCGGACCTCTTTACGCGGGTATCGCCGTGGCTGTCGTGGTCGTCTGGCTCGCCGGCATGCTCTGGCTCGCACGCGGCTCGCTCGGCACGATCGAGCCGGTCGCACTCGTCCAGTTCATCGCCGCGCTCTGCGTCGTCCCCGCGCTCGTCGGCATCGTCTGGCTGCTAGCGATGCGCACCAGCCGTACCGAGGCCCGCCGTTTCGGTATCACCGCACAGGCGATGCGCGACGAGGCCGCGAGCCTGGAGCGCACCGTCGCCGCTCTGTCGAACACGATCGACGCCAACCGCGTTCAACTCGCCCAGCAGCTCGACGCGCTGATGGCAATGGGTGGCGGCGCGACCGAGCAGCTCGCCGCGATCGGCCGCGGCATGGTGTCCGAAATCGACCAGGCCGCCGCGCACGCGCGCAACCTCGCCACCTCGACCGCAGGCGCGCAGACCAGCCTCGGCGTGCTGATCGCTACCCTTCCCCGCGCGCAGGCCGATATCGACGACGTCGCCAAGCGGCTCGAACGCACCGGGCTGTCCGCGAGCGAGCATGCCGCTGCGCTCGACGCGCAGATCGTCGCGCTCGCCGAGCGCGGCCGCGATGCCGACACGATGGCGAGCGGCGCGGCGCAACGCCTGGCCGCGCACATCGTCCGCATGGAGGCGACCAGCCAGACCGCGGGCGCGCACCTCGAATCGGTCACCGACGGCATGTCCGGCGCGGTCGATGCGCTGCTCAATCGCACCGCCGACGCGGTCGACGAAGCCCGCAAGAGCATTGCCGCGCAGGGCGACGCGATGCTGGCGATGGTCGGCGCGAACCAGGCCGCGCTCGACAGCGCTGCCCGCGACAGCGCCGAGGCGCTCGCCCGCCGCATCGCCACCGTCGAGGACGCGATCGAGCGGGTCGCGATCCGCCTCGACCTGCAACGCAACGCCGGCGAGCGGATCGTCGACGACCTCCATACCGGGCTCGGCGAAGTCGAGACGCGGATCGAGGCACTCCACCGCCACGGTACCGAGCGCACCCAGGGTCTCGCCGCCTCGATCAGCGCGCTGGGCGGCTCCGCGGACGCGATGACCGAAGCGTTGCGCACCGGCGACGAGATGGCGCACCGGACCATCACGACGACCGAAACATTGCTGGTCGCCCTAGACGCAGCCGCACGCGAAATCGACGAGACGATGCCCGAAGCGCTTGGCCGGCTCGATTCGCATGTGCTCGCCAGCAAGAGCATCGTCGTCTCGGCGCGGCCCGAACTGCTCGCGCTGGTCACCGCGGCGGAGAGCACGCACGACGCGATCGAGGCGATCGCGGGCGTCATCGGCGAACAGCGCCAGGTGCTCGACACGCTCTCGACCGACCTGCTCAACACGCTGAACACCGGTCGCGCCAAGGCCGATGCGCTGGGCCAGATGGTCGACGAGGCGATCGGCCGCACGCAGCATTTCGCCGAAGACGCGGCGCCACAGTTGATCGAAGCGCTCCACCGCGTCCGCGAAACCGCCGCGGTCGCGGCCGACAAGGCGCGCGAGACGCTGTCGAAGGTCATTCCCGAAGCCGCAGCCGCGCTGGGCGCCGCCAGCGCCGATGCGATGCGGCGCGCGACCAACGATACGGTGGAGCGGCAGGTCAAGGCGCTCACCGACGCCACCGACGCGGCGGTCGATGCCGCAACCGGCGCGACCGAGCGGCTGGCTCGCGAAGTCCAGGCGATCGTCGACCAGACCGCGATCGTCGAGACGCGCATCGAAGAGGCGCGGACCGAGCGCGAGGATGCGGACAACGACACCTTCGCGCGCCGCGTTTCGCTGCTGATTGAATCGCTCAACTCCGCCTCGATCGACATCACCAAGGCGATCGCGCCGGAAATCTCCGACAGCGCCTGGGGCGCGTATCTCAAGGGCGACCGCGGGGTCTTTACCCGCCGCGCCGTCCGCATTCTCGATGCGAGCGAAGTCCGCGAGATCGCCGGTCTCTACGACGACGACGAAGCGTTCCGCGAGATGGTGAACCGCTACATCCACGACTTCGAGGCAATGCTCCGCGCGATCCTGGCGCAGCGGGACGGGTCGCCGCTCGGGGTGACGTTGCTGTCGTCGGACATGGGCAAGCTGTACGTGGCACTGGCACAGGCGATCGAGCGCCTGCGCTGAACTGAACGGGAGTCTTCGACATGATCCAGCGGCACCGCTGACGCGGCCTTCGCCAGCGGAGCAATCCGCCGACGGGACTCAAGATTCGAGGCTCACATGCCAAGACTGAATACAAAGACATGCGTCGTCACCGGCGCAGCGCGGGGCATCGGCCGCGCGATCGCCGAGCGCTTCCATGACGAGGGCGCCATCGTCATCCTCACCGATATCGACCAGACCGCCGGAGCGGAGACTGCGGCGGCGATCGGCTGCCAGTTCGAAAAGCTGGACGTCCGCGAAGAGGCGGACTGGCAACGACTGGCGGAGATCGTTCCGGTCGCCGACGTCGTCGTCAACAATGCCGGCGTGACGGGGTTTGAGCACGGCATAGTCGCGCATGATCCCGAACATGCGAGCTTGGCGGACTGGCGCGCAGTCCATGCGGTCAATCTCGACGGCACGTTCCTCGGTTGCCGTTATGCGATCGGCGCGATGAAGGCGGCCGGAACCGGCTCGATCATCAACATCTCGTCGCGATCGGGGCTGGTCGGGATTCCCCTCGCGGCGGCCTATGCGTCGTCGAAGGCCGCGATCCGCAATCATAGCAAGACGGTGGCGCTGTATTGCGCGCAGCAGGGGTGGAAGATTCGCTGCAACTCGGTGCATCCGGCGGCGATTCTGACGCCGATCTGGGAGCCGATGCTGGGGGATGGTCCGGACCGCGAGGCGCGGATGGCGGCGCTGGTGGCGGATACACCGTTGCAGCGGTTCGGGATGCCGGACGAGGTCGCCGCGGTTGCGGTGATGCTGGCGTCGGACGAGGCCACGTATATCACGGGGACGGAGATCAATATCGATGGCGGCTTGCTCGCGGGCTCTGCCGCGTCACCGGGATAGCCGCTCCCTCACGATCCTCCCCCGCAAGGGGGAGGTGGCTGGCCCTTGCCAGACGGAGGGGGCGGAAAGGGAAACCCCTGTTGCGTTGCCCTCCCCCTCCGTCGCTTCGCGCCACCTCCCCCTTGCGGGGAAGGATAAATTGGTCCGACGATCCG
>JAJNQF010000439.1 GCA_021154945.1 Sphingomonas sp. | reverse complement strand
CGAGTTTGCAGAGGCGTCGGCATCGTCCTCAATCGGCAAATGGAACTCGTGCCAGATGCCGTTGAGAATGCCGAAGCCGACGGCGAGACCGAGGCCTAGGACCCAGGTGAAATACCACATGATCAGATATCCTTAGCGTTCGGGATCAATAAAAATCGGGGTTGGTCGCGACGTCCTGCGAGGTCACGCGGCCGAACATCACCTTGTACGCCCAGGCGGTGTAGGCGACGACGATCGGCAACAGCACCACCGTGACGAACAGCATGATGCCGAGCGTCTTGGCGCTCGACGAGGCGTTCCAGACGGTCAGGCTGGAATGCGAGTCGATGCTGGACGGCAGGATGAAGGGGAACATCGACAGGCCGACGGTCGCGATGATGCCGAGCGCGGAAGCCGACGACCCGGCGAACGCAGCGCTTTCCGATCCACGCCGGATGCCGAAGAGCGCGAGCGCCGCGCCGCCGAACCCTAATGCGGGAGCGATCATCATCCATGGATGGAGGGCGTAGTTGGCGAGCCAGCCGCCGCGGGCGAGTTCGCTGGTGGTGTGCAGGGGATTGGACGGACCGGACGAATCGATCGCGCCGACGATCCGGTAGCCGATGTCGCCATACGCGACAAAGCCCCAGCCGATCGCGAACAGCGCGAGCGACGCGACGCCGGCGACCGTGCCGAATTTGCGCGCGCGATCGTGCATCAGGCCGTGTTCGATCTTGATCGCCAGCCACGCGCTGCCGTGGAGCACCAGCATCGCGACCGACAACAGGCCGCACACTAGCGTGAACGGCGTGAACAGCCCGAGGAAGCTGCCGTCGAGGACCGCGCGCAGGTCGCTGTCGAGGCGGAAGGGCGCGCCCGACAGGACATTGCCGACCGCGACGCCGAACACGAGCGCGGGCACGAACCCGCCGACGAACAACGCCCAGTCCCAGCGCGACCGCCAGGCGGGGTCCGGCCGCTTCGACCGGTATTTGAACCCCACCGGCCGCAGGATCAGCGCAGCGAGAACGACGAACATCGCGAGGTAGAAGCCCGAGAAGCTGATCGCATAGACGAACGGCCACGCCGCGAAGATCGCGCCGCCTGCGAGGATAAACCACACCTGGTTGCCCTCCCAGGTCGGGCCGATCGAATTGATCACCATCCGCCGCTCGGCATCGGTGCGCCCCACGAACGGCAGCAGCGCCGCGACGCCGAGATCGAAGCCGTCGGTCAGCGCGAAGCCGATCAGCAGGATTCCCATCAGCGCCCACCAGATCAGACGCAGCGTTTCATAGTCGAACATCGTCGTGTCTCCTGTCAGGCGGCCAAGCGGAGAATGGGAGGCGTCGTGGGAACGAGGCCGACGACGGGCTTCGGATCCTCGTCATGCTCGAACGGACCTTTTCGGATCGTCGCGAGTATCAGCCGCACCTCGATCACCGCCAGCGTGCCGTAGATCGCGGTGAAGCCGATGATCGTCGTCCACAGGACTCCGCGGGTCAGCGACGATGCGGCCAGGAACGTCGGCAAGACCCCCTCGATCGCCCAGGGCTGGCGACCGATCTCGGCGAGCATCCATCCGAGCTCGATCGCGATCCACGGCAGCGGGAGGGCGATGACGGCGAGCTTCAGGAGCCAGCGCGTCTGGGTGTGCATCCGGAGCGAGGTCAGGACGAACGCGGCACCGAACAGCGCGATCATGAAGAAGCCGATGAACGCCATGATCCGGAAGCTCCAGAACATCAGCGGGACGTTCGGCACCACGTCCCATGCGGTCGCCGCAATCAACTGCGGGCTCGCCATGCGCGGATCGGCGACGTGGCGTTTCAGCAGCAGCGCGTAACCCAGATCGCGCTTGTGCGCCTCGAACCGTACCCGCTGCGCGACGTCGGTGCGATCGACCTTTAGATGCTCGACTGCGTCATAGGCAATTACGCCTGATGTAATCCGCTCCTGTGCTTTCAGCACCAGTTCGGACATCCCCGTTACCTCCCTGTCGAGGCTGCGCGTTGCGATCAGGCCGAGCAACCACGGGACCTGTACCTCGTAGCGGGTCTCGCGCGCGGCGACGTCGGGCAGGCCGAACAGCGTCAGCCCGGCGGGGGCAGGAGCGGTGTGCCACGCAGCCTCGATCGCCGCGAGCTTCATCTTCTGATTGTCGGTCAGCGCATAGCCGCTCTCGTCGCCGAGCACGACGACCGACAGCGACCCGGCAAGGCCGAACGCGGCGGCGACCGTCATCGAACGGCGGGCGACTGCGGTGTAGCGGCCCTTGAGCAACCAGAAGGCGGAGATGCCGAGCACCACCACCGCGGCGCAGACATAGCCGGCGCTGATGGTGTGGACGAACTTCGCCTGCGCGATCGGATTGAACAGCACCGCGCCGAAATCGCTGACTTCCATCCGCATCGTGTCGGTGTTGAACTCGGCGCCGGTCGGATTTTGCATCCAGCCGTTCGCGACGAGGATCCACAGCGCCGACAAATTGGTCCCGAGCGCGACCATGAAGGTGACGATCAGGTGGCCGAGCTTCGACAGGCGATCCCAGCCGAAGAACATCAGCCCGACGAACGTCGCCTCCAGAAAGAACGCCATCAGTCCCTCGATCGCGAGCGGCGCGCCGAAGATGTCGCCGACATAATGCGAGAAATACGACCAGTTCGTGCCGAACTGGAATTCCATCGTCAGCCCGGTGGCGACGCCCAGGACGAAATTGATCGCGAAGATCCGCCCCCAGAACCGCGTGATGACGCGCCAGATCGGTCGGTTCGTCATCACGTACACGGCTTCCATGATGACCAGCATCATCGACAGCCCGAGCGTCAGCGGCACGAACAGGAAATGGTACAGGGCGGTCAGCGCGAATTGCAGCCGCGACAGATCGATGACCCCAAGGTCCATGATTAAGCTCCCCACAGTGCCGTCGACGGCCCTGTCTGGATGCCGGGCTAGGCCCCGGCGGCGGCGTGAACATTGACCGCGGTCAAAGACGCGCGCGGACGGTCCGCCGATTGCGGTCGACATGAGCAGTATTGCCAAAGACCGCGCCCAGGTTTCCCGCGCCTATCTGAAAGCGGCGGTCGCGGACGGCGGCGGTGTACGAACGTCGACGAGCTTGCTCCTACTCGATACCGGGGCGGCGATCGGGTTCGCGGCGGGGCTGGCGGGCGGCGTCGTCGCAGTCCCGCACGGTGTCGCGGCAATGCTGCCCTGGGCCCTGCTGGCGGGTGTCTCGGCCATTGGGCGCGGTGCTTGCGCGATGCTGGCGGCGCGCGTCGGTGCGGGTGGCGCGTACCGGGCAAAGACGCGGTTGCGGCGGCGGATCGTGGAGGCCGCGCTTCACCGTGCGCCCGGATCGGACGCGACGACGGGCACACTGATGAGCGCGGCGGTGGACGAGGTGGATGCGATCGATGGCTATGTCGCGCGCTTCCTGCCCGCACGGATGGCGGCGTCGATCGCGCCGCTGATCGTGCTTGCCGCGACTGCGGTGGCGAGCCCGATCGCGGCGGGGATCCTGGTGGCGACATTCTTTCCGTTTCTCGCGGCGATGATCCTCGCAGGCGGGGCCGCGGCGGATGCATCGCGGCGCCAGTTCGTCGCGCTTGCTCGGTTGTCGGGGCTGTTCGCGGATCGGATCGGCGCGCTGCCGGTCATACTCGCCTTTCGCGCGGAAGGGCGCGAGGCCGCCGCGCTTGGCGATGCGTCG
>JAJNQF010000437.1 GCA_021154945.1 Sphingomonas sp. | reverse complement strand
GGTGCCCAGTCTGGGTCCCCGCCTTCGCGGGGATACATGCTTTTCGCGGTTCGCCGTCGCCACCGTAGGCGTTGGCGCTGACGGATAGCTTGCGGCCGGACGATCGCAGCACTCTCCCACAAACGATAACGGGCGCGGCCTTTCGGTCGCGCCCGTTCTTTTGTTCACGGCGTCCGGCGTCAGCCGAAGGTGCGCTGCCACCAACCGCGGCGGGGGGCGCCGTCGGGGTCGTCGTTGGTGTCCGACGTCGCGACGTCCTGCGGCTGGACTTCGGCCTTGGGCGGGACGGTCTCGATCCGCGTCGCGAGCAGTTCGCTGGTCGGGGCGGCGTCGCCGGCTTCGACCACCGCCACCTTCCGCGGGCGACCGCGGGGCTTGGCGACCTTGGCGGGTGCTGCCTCGGCGACCGCCTCTTCAACCGCTGGCGCTTCGACCGCGGCGTCCGACGCCTTGCGACGCGTGCGCTTGGGCTTCGGTGCCGCTGCTTCGATGGTCTCGGCGGGCGTTGCGCTCACCTCGTCCATCGTCGCCTCTGCGACCGCTTCGCGACGGCGACGACCGGGCTTCGGGGCAGCCGGCTTGGCGGCGACGGGCTCCGGAACGATCGGCGCCGGAACCACTGGCTCCGGTGCAGCCGTCTCGGCTTCCGCCTCGACCGCGCGTGGCTTGCGACCACGACGAGCCTTGGGTGCTGCATCCGCCACCGCCTCGGCGATGTTCGCCGCAGCGGCCGCCGCGCGTGCCCGCGGACGACGGCGCATCTTCGGGCCCTCGGCCACTTCCGCGACCGGGGCTTGCTCCACAGCGGGCTCGACGACCGGCTCGTAAGGCGGCTCGGCATAGGTCGACTCGACCGGCTCATACGCTTCCGGCTCGGGGGCCTCGGCGATCAGCTGGGCGTCGTCGATGCTGCTGACGGCCACGTTGCCCTGCTCGTAGCGGCGACCGCCGCGACGACCGCGACGACCGCGCCGACGACGGCCTTCGCCCTCGACGCCATTGGCCTGCTCGGCAGGTGCGCCGCTGTCGACCGCTTCGCCACCGCCGACTTCGACGATGTCGCCCTCGACCTCGTCGATTTCCTCGACGTTGGTGTCGGTGTCCTCGAACGAACCGTCCTCGTTGACGCCCTCCGCTGCACCTTCCTCACCCGGACGTGCGCGACCGCGACGACCGCGGCGGCGACGACGCTTCTTGCCGCCTTCACTATCGGCATCACGGGGTGCGCGCTGCTCGCCGTTACCCTCGCGACCGCCCTCACGACGACGCGGCTGCTCGGCCTCGGCCTCGGCCTCCTCGACCTCTTCCTCCTCGATCTCGTCCTCGATCTCCTCGGGGAGGTCGTCCTCGTCTTCCTCGATGATCTGGACGAACTTGGGCGCGTGCGCGGGCGGCGGGCCGCTGGCCTCGACCGTCATGTGCGCGCCTTCCTCGTCCTGGCCGGGGATGATCTCGACGATCACGCCGTAGCGATCCTCGATCTCCGAGATATCGGCACGCTTGCGGTTGAGGATGTAGACCGCCGCTTCCTGGCTCGCGCGCAGGGTGAGCAGCGAGCCGCGACCGCGGGCGGCCTCGTCTTCGATCAGGCGCAATGCCGAGATGCCCGACGACGAGGCGGTGCGGACTAGACCGGTTCCCTCGCAATGCGGGCAGGGGCGGGTGGACGCTTCGAGCACGCCGGTACGCAGGCGCTGGCGGCTCATTTCCATGAGGCCGAACGACGAGATGCGACCGATCTGAATGCGCGCGCGATCGTTCTTGAGCGCCTCCTTCATCGCCTTCTCGACCTTACGGACGTTGGAATTGTTATCCATGTCGATGAAGTCGATGACGACGAGCCCGGCCATGTCGCGCAGGCGGAGCTGACGGCCGATTTCCTGGGCTGCCTCGAGGTTGGTCGCGGTCGCGGTCTGCTCGATCGAATGCTCGCGCGTCGACCGGCCCGAGTTGATGTCGATCGAGACGAGCGCCTCGGTCGGGTTGATGACCAGATAGCCGCCCGACTTCAGCTGGACGACGGGATGATACATCGCCGACAGCTGATCCTCGACGCCGGCGCGCTGGAACAGCGGCACGGGGTCGGCGTAATGCTTGATGCGCCGCGCGTGCGTCGGCATCAGCAGGCGCATGAACTCGCGCGCCTGGCGATAGCCGTCCTCGCCCTCGACGATGACCTCTTCGATTTCCTTGTTGTAGATGTCGCGGATCGCGCGCTTGATCAGGTCGCTGTCGCCGTAGACGAGCGCAGGGGCCGACGCCTTCAGCGTGGCCTCGCGGATGCCGTCCCAGAGCCGTGCGAGGTAATCGAAGTCGCGCTTGATCTCGACCTTCGAGCGCTGGAGGCCCGCGGTACGGACGATGCAGCCCATCGACGGCGGCAACTGCATGTCGGCCATGATCGTCTTGAGGCGCTTGCGATCGCCCGCGTTGCTGATCTTCCGCGAAATGCCGCCGCCGTGGCTCGTGTTCGGCATCAGCACGCAGTAGCGCCCGGCGAGCGACAGATACGTCGTCAGCGCCGCGCCCTTGTTGCCGCGCTCCTCCTTGACGACCTGGACGAGCAGCACCTGACGGCGATGGATCACGTCCTGGATCTTGTAGCGGCGGCGCAGGTTCATGCGACGCTCGCGCAGATCCTCGACCGCGGCATCGTCGCCGTTCGACTTGCGCTTGCGACGCGGGGCCTCGCCCGATTCTTCGGCGCCTTCGAGTTCGTCGGCGACGTCGGGATCTACCCCACCATCGTCCTCGAAGCGCTCGATGTCGTCCTCGTCGTCACCCTCTTCGTCGTCCGAATCATAGTCGGCGCGCAGTGCGGCTTCCTCGGCGGCGTGCTCGGCTTCTTCGCGGAGCAGCGCGTCGCGGTCTTCCTTGGGGATCTGGTAGTAATCGGGGTGGATTTCGCTGAATGCGAGGAAGCCGTGGCGATTGCCGCCGTAATCGATGAACGCCGCCTGGAGCGACGGCTCGACCCGCGTGACCTTGGCGAGGTAGATATTGCCTTTGAGCTGCTTGCGTTCGGCACTCTCGAAATCGAATTCCTCGATCCGGTTACCTTTGACGACGGCGATCCGGGTTTCTTCCCGGTGGCGTGCGTCGATCAGCATACGCGTTGTCATAATAGATCCTCCGCGCGCGCGCCGGCCTGTCGGCAGCCGTCGCGCGCTTGATGGTGATGCGGTCGGGCACGGACGCCCGGACTCGCGGATGGTGTGCGAAACTGCCTCTGCTTGAAGTGCATGCCGCGGGAACTCTCCCTGCGGCGCCCGCACGACCGCGAGTCCGTCGGCGAAGGCCGGTCGGAGTGCGGGGCGGGGGGAATGCGTCATTCGAGCGTCAACCTGAAGTGCCGCGCCGGCGAAGGATCCGCAGGCGGGCGTGGAGACCGGCGCGTCGCTGGTAAAATCCAGGCGACACACGGCTGTACGACAGGACTAGCACTGCATACCCGAACTCGCAACTAGCCCGATATTGGCTGCTTTCGGCCGCGTTTCGGCTCGAATTCAGGGCGGGAAGGCGCAGACTTGCCGGCCCGGCAGAGCCTTGCCGGCAAATTCATGGCAAACGGCAAATTAACCGCACACCGCAACGCGCTCTTGGGACGCCGGGGCTTATCTTCCGTGCAGCGATCGGATGTATCGATCAAAGGGGTGTATCATGGCTTTTCGCTGGACCGGCGGTCGATCCGCACGGCAAGGACGCGGGGTGTTCACGGTAATCGCCCTCATGGCCGGCTGGCTGTCGAGCGTCCCCGCCTGGGCGGCGACCGTGCAGAGCGTGGCGATTCGTGACGGGCGGATCGTCATCCGCTTCGACGAGGCGGTCGGCGATGCCGCGAGCCGCGTGCTGACCGGGCCGCGCCAGATCGCGGTCGACGTGACCGGCGCGACTCCGGGCCGCGAGATTGCCGCGCGGGGGCTGGTGACCGGCGTCACGCAGATGCGCAGCGGGCGCTCGGGGATGCGGATGGTGTTCGACCTTGCCGAGCCGGCGATCGTCACCGATGGCGGGTTCGATTCCGACGGTCGCGAACTGACGCTGGCATTGCGCACGGTCGATTACGCCCAGTTCGCGCAAGCCGGGATCGCCGGGCCGCTGAACTTCTTCCCGTTCAATTTCGGTGCGGCCTCGCGGCCCAAGTACAAGGTGTCGGTGCCGGTGCCACCCAAGGCGCGAGGCATGAAACTGCCCCGCGTGCAGGGCGACGACACGCGGCCGCTGGTGGTGATCGACGCGGGACATGGCGGTGTCGATCCGGGGGCGATCGGGCCGAACGGACTGCGCGAGAAGGACGTGACGCTGAAGGTCGCGAAAGCCATCCGCGACGAGTTGCTGGCATCCGGGCGCGTGCGGGTGGCGCTGACGCGGAGCGACGACCGGTATCTGGTGCTGCGCGAGCGCTACGGCGTGGCGCGTCGGCTGAAGGGCGACCTGTTCATCTCGATCCACTGCGACAGCACGGGCTCGGCGGATGCGACCGGCGCGACCGCGTACACCTTGTCGGAGGTGGCGTCCGACAAGGAAGCCGCGCGGCTGGCGGCGCGCGAGAACAAGGCGGACGTGATCTCGGGCGTGAACCTGGGCGAGGCGCCCGCGGACGTGTCGTCGATCCTGATCGACCTGACGCAGCGCGAGACGATGAACGCGTCGGCGACGTTCGCGCGGTTGCTTGGGCGCGAGGCGAGGCCGTTGATGCCGCTGAAGGCGAACTTCCACCGGATGGCGTCGCTGATGGTGCTGAAGGCGCCCGACATGCCGTCGATCCTGTTCGAGACGGGCTATATCTCGAACCCGCAGGACGCGGCGTTCCTCGACAGCGAGGAAGGGCGTCGCCGGATCGCGGAGAGTGTCACGCGCGCCGTCGAGGTGAATTTCGCGCGGCGGATGGCGGCGCGGTAGCGATTGGGGAGGGGGTGTTCCCTCCTCCCTGTTCTCCCGCGAGGGCGGGAGCCCAGACTGGACTCCCGCCCTCGCGGGAGAACAAGCTAGTAACAGTCGATACGGTTTCCTCCCGCTCCACATCATGCCACAAGCCCCGTAAATTCTTTGGGGCTTGCTGAATGACCGACACGACACGGGGCGCACCCGAAACCAGCATGCGCGAGCTTACCTTCCGCGGGATCGTGCTCGGCGGGATCATCACGCTGCTGTTCACCGCGGCCAACGTGTATCTCGGGCTCAAGATCGGGCTGACGTTCGCAACGTCGATCCCGGCCGCGGTGATCTCGATGGCGGTGCTGCGGGCGTTCAAGGATTCGACGATCCTCGAGAACAACATCGTCCAGACGATCGCGTCCGCCGCCGGCACGCTGGCGGCGATCATTTTCGTGCTGCCCGGCCTCGTGATGATCGGCTGGTGGCAGGGCTTTCCGTTCTTCACGACCGCGGCGATCACGATGTTCGGCGGCGTGCTGGGCGTGCTGTTCTCGGTGCCGCTGCGCCGTGCGCTCGTCGTCGACACGGTGTTGCCGTACCCCGAAGGCCGCGCCGCGGCGGAAGTGCTGAAGGTCGGCGCGGGCAGTCGCGAGGGCGGCGAGGAGAGCGCGCGCGGGCTCGGCATCATCGTCGCCAACGCCGTCGTCTCGGCGGGGTTCGCGATCCTGACGCAGACCAAGCTGGTCGCGGCCGAAGCCGCGACGTGGTTCCGCGTCGGCGCGGGTGCGACCGGGATTTCGGGCGGGCTGTCGTTCGCGTTGCTCGGCGCGGGGCATCTGGTCGGCATCTCGGTCGGCATGGCGATGTTCGCGGGCGTGGTGATCGGCTGGTGGATCCTGCTGCCGATCCTGACCTCGGGCAGCAGCATCACCGGCACTGCCGAGGTGATCGCGACGACCGTGTTCCGCTCGGACGTCCGCTTCTTCGGCGCGGGCGTGATCGGCGTTGCGGCGATCTGGACGTTACTGAAGATCGCCGGGCCCGTCGTCGGCGGCGTGCGTTCGGCATTGGCGGCTTCGGCGGCCAAGCGGGGCGGTGTCGTGCTGGCGCTGGAGGAGCGCGACATTCCGATCGGGATCGTCGGCATCGCGTCGCTCGCGATGCTGGTGCCGATCGGCATCCTGCTCTGGACCGTCTTGCAGGGCGGGCCGCTGGAGGCGTCGGCGATCGGACTGATCGCGGGCAGCCTTGCGTTCATCCTCGTCATCGGCCTCGTGATCGCGGCGGTCTGCGGCTACATGGCGGGCTTGATCGGCGCGTCGAACTCGCCGGTGTCGGGGATCGGCATCCTCGCCATCCTGGCCGCGTCGATCCTGCTGGTGTCGTGGTTCGGCCGTGCGGTCGAGCCGGGGACGACGCATGCGCTGGTGGCATACGGGCTGATCGTGACCGGCATCGTGTTCGGGATCGCGACGATCTCCAACGACAATCTCCAGGATCTGAAGACGGGCCAGCTGGTCGGCGCGACGCCGTGGAAACAGCAGGTCGCGTTGTTGATCGGCGTGGTGTTCGGCTCGATCGTGGTGCCGCCGGTGTTGAACCTGCTCGGCAGCACGCTCGGGTTCGCGGGTGCGCCGGGAGCGGGGCCGAATGCGCTCGCGGCGCCTCAGGCGGCGTTGATCTCGGCGCTGGCGAAGGGCGTGCTGGGGGGCAATCTGAACTGGGCGATGATCGGCTATGGCGCGCTGACGGGCGTTTTCGTGATCCTGGCCGACGAGTTGCTGGGCAAGGCGGGGAAGCTGCGATTGCCGCCTCTGGGAGTCGGGCTCGGCGTGTATCTGCCGATGTCGGTGACGTTGCCGGTGACGATCGGGGCTGTCGTCGGATTTGCGTATGATCGCTGGGCGGATCGAGCTCGGGATCCCGAGCTCGCCAAGCGGATGGGGGTGCTGACCGCTACCGGCATGATTGTTGGGGAGTCGCTCTGGGGCGTCGGCTTTGCGGGGATCGTGTACCTGACCAACCAGGAAACGCCGTTGGCGCTGGTCGGGGATGGGTTTGCTGGCGTCGCGCTGGTCGGCGGGACGGTGTTGTTCGCGGTGCTGACCTGGGTGATGTACCGGCGGACTATGGCGGCTTCGCGGTAAGGCGCCCGTCGGAGTAAGCTTGTATCCCCGCGAAGGCGGGGATCCAGACTGGGCTCCCGCCTTCGCGGGAGAACAAGATTGGGTCAGACCTAGTCCGATTCCACCACCCCGGCGGAGGCCGGGGCCCAGTTGGGGAACGTTGCTAACTAAGCAACGCGCTTCATTACTGTAGCCTTGCCAACTGGGCCCCGGCCTCCGCCGGGGTGGTGCTTTGGTTTGCGTGGGAGGGAGTTAAACCGCGCCCCGACTCACTTCATCGCAGCAAGCATGTCCTTGATCGGCACGAACGCAAACCCGACCGAGCTGTCCGCGATCCCGTACGGCATGAAGATCGTATCCCCATGCTTCAGTGCGCCGCAGCTATAGACGACGTTGGGCACATACCCCTCGCGGTCCTGATCCTTCGCCGCCAAAATCGGCTGCTTCGTCCGGCCGATCACCTTCGACGGGTCATCCTTGTCGAGCAGCACCGCGCCGATCGAATATTTCCGCATCGCGCCCACACCGTGGGTCAGCAGCAGCCAGCCCTCGTCCAACTCGATCGGCGGCCCGCAATTGCCGATCTGCACTAGCTCCCACGGATATTCGGGCGTCAGGATCTTCTCGCCGTCGTCCCAGTCGGTCAGCGTGTCGGACTTCAGCAGGAACAGATTCTCGCCGTCCTGCCGGCCGATCATCATATACTGGCCGTTCACCTTCCGCGGGAACAGCGCCATGCCCTTGTTGCGCGCGGCGGGGCCGGTCATCGGCACGAGGTCGAACGCGCGGAAATCGCGGGTGCGCATCAGTTCGGACTGGATCACCGAGCCGTTATACGCGGTGTAGGTGCCGATCCACTCATACTCGCCGTTCTCGTGCTGGAACCGGACGATCCGGAGATCCTCTAGGCCCTTCGACTGCGCCTGCGTGATCGGGAAGATCACCGTGCCGCTCAGCGTGCTGTCGCGGTGGCGATAGACGGTGACGGGGCCCTCGGGCATCTCGTCCTCGCCGCTGCCGACCGCGTCGGTCGCGGTCGCGAACGGCGGTTCGGGCGCCAGCTTCATCTGGTTTTCGCAGGTGATGATACCTTCGCGGAACGCCACCGAAGAGATGTGACCCTCGCCGACCGCACGTAGCGACATCAGTATCCGCATCGAGCCCGGTGGCATGCCCGACTGGTCGAAATGCGGCACCGCGCTGGGGTTCATCAAAGCAGCGGCGGCATAGCTGTACTCGTGGCAGAAATACGCGCCGATCAGCTGGCGCTTCTCATCGCCGATCTCCGCACCGTTCAGCCCGAGCATGTCCTCGATCTGGTCGTAGCGCGTCATGAACACGCGCCGCGTCTGCCAGTGGCGCGCCTCGAAATCCTTCAGCACGACCTCGAGCTGCGCGCGCGCCTGTGCGGGCGACATTTCCAGCACTTCGCCGACCAGCCGCTCGGTGCGGCTCGGTGCGCCGCCATGACCGCCCCAGGCGATATGGAACGGCCGCACGACAACACGCGAAGGATCCGCGTGCAGCCGCAGCTGGTGGTTGAACAGATCCATCGTAGCAGTGCCCCGCGTCGTTCCACTCAGCGCACCGTCGCCTGCAAGGCTGTCGCTAGCGAACTAGGCGACGACGCGGGTCGCTCCTGCCACGCTTTGCGCTGCTTTTGATACCCCCGAAATGGCACAACTTGCGAGTTGCAGGGCCAAAATCGACTCCGCGCCCTGATTTCGGTTCAACCCGGTCGGCATCAGGCCGTCGTAACAGCCGCCATCGGCGACGCTGGCGAGCGGCAGGTCGAGATCGTTCGCCCCCAGGAACCAGCCATAAGCGCGCTGCGCTTCGTCATGCCAGCGCATGTCGCCGGTCGCTTCGAACGCCGCCGCGCACGCATCGACGGTGGCCTGCGCCTCCAGCGGCTGCTGGTCGAACTGCAACGGATCGGCATAGGGCCGGTTGAAGCTCTCCGACCCGACCGCACGGAAGCGGCCCTCGGGCGAGGTCTGCTTGGCAACGATCCAGTCGAGCGTGGCTAGGCCGCAATCGATCAGGTCCTGCCGCCCGAGCGCTTGGCCCGCGCGGATCAGCGCCTGGGGAAGGCGGGTGTTGTCGTAGGCGAGCACGATCTCAAACCACTGCCACTCGGGACGCCGTGCTTTCGCAAGCAGGTCCAGGTGAACCTTCGGGAAGGCCTCCAGGATCGACAGCGACAGCTGGTGGCCGGGCTTGGCCTCCAGCATCGCCGCCGCGCCGAGCATCGCGAACGCCTGCGCGCGCAAGCTGCCGAGTTCGAGCGCCATCGACGCGGTCGAATCGAACATCGCGGTCGCCCAGTCGCGGTGCTTGGCCGCCTGCGCATCGCGCGCGGTGACGCCGAGCGACCAGAGCGTGCGGCCGTTCGAATCTTCCGACCCCGAATCCTCGCACCAGGTGCGATCGAAGTTCATGAAGTTGCGGAAGCGGCGCGTGTCCGGGTTCCAGGCGTATTGCACGAACGAGGCGTAAATCGTCATCCACTTGTCGCGGGTGATGTCGTCGAGATCGGGCATCGCGCTCATCAGCATCAGCGCGCGGCAATTGTCGTCGATGCAATAGCCGTGGCAACGATCGGGGATCGAGTAGATCGAATGCTGGAGCATGCCGGTCGAATCGCTCATTCGCTCGACTGCGGCGAAATCAGGGATCAACGGCTTCAGCGGTGCCGGCACCTTGGCAAGGCGAAAAGGGCGCGCCGCCACGATCGCACGGATCTCCGCCATCATCGCCTCGGCAAGCTTCGGCCAGATCATCGTGCGGCCACGCGCATAGGCACGCTCGGCGAGACGATTGCGATCGCGATCGTTCGACATCAGCGCGTCGATCTCGCGCGCGAACGCGTCGACATCGCCAAACGGCACGAGCACGCCGTGGCCATCCGCGAGGATCTCGGTCGCATGCACGTACGGCGTCGAGATGACGGGCTTGCCGACACCGATCGCGTAGCTGAGCGTGCCCGACGTGATCTGCGCGGGGTTGGTGTAGGGCGTCACATAGACGTCCGCGGCCTGGAGATAGTCGAGCAGTTCGCCATGCTCGAGGAAGGCATCGACGAACGCGATGTTGCCGGCGACGCCCTTCTCCGTGGCGAGCGCCTTCAGCTTGTCGCGATACTTCTCGCCCTCATACGCGACCAGGTTCGGATGCGTCGCGCCGAGCACCACGTACAGAAGGTCGGGATGCTTCGCGATCACCGCGGGCAGCGCGTTGATAACCGTCTCGATCCCCTTGTTGGGGGCGAGCAGGCCGAACGTCAGCATGACCTTGCGGCCTTCCCAGCCGAACTTGTCCTTGAGCAGGGCGGGATCGAGCAGGTCGCGATCGGGCACGCCGTGCGGGATCATGACGATCTGGCGCGAATTGGCGCCGTAGACGCGCTGGAGAATGTCGCGGCCACGCTCGGCCATCACCACCACGCGGGCGGCGCGACGCAGCAGGCCTTCGAGCACGCGACGCTCGTCGGCGTTGGGCTTTTCGAGGATCGTGTGCAGCGTGACGATCACCGGCAGCGTGGTGCGATCGAGCAGCGCGAGGATATGCTCGCCAGCGGGGCCGCCGAAGATGCCATATTCATGCTGGAGCCAGATCGCCTGCGCACCACTGGCCTCGATCTTCCGCGCCGTGTTGATGTACGCGGACAGCTGGTGCTCCGGGATCGTGCCGGTAACCTCGGGCGGGTAATCATATTTACCCGGATGATCGTCCATCGCGTAGACGTCGACGGCGATCTCGGGAAAGCGCGCGCGCATGGCCGTGAAAACGTCGGTCGTGAAAGTGGCGAGCCCGCACTGCCTCGGCAAGAAATTACCGATCAGCGCCAGTCGCGCGATATTCCCACCGTCCGCCGGTTTCACCATACCCTGTCCCTCGTTTGAGCGCGCACTTCTGGGAGAACCCGGTCGCGCATCCATTTGAACGGTTCAGGTAGCATAAAGTTTCATTACATACTGCAGTGCAGCACGGGAAAAATATCAATTTAAATCAATCTGATATTTCGGGTCCCTCATCCCGAGCCTTCATCCACGCCCGCGATAGGAGGCGACCCCCTGGTCGGGCAGCCACAGATCCTGCGGCGGTGCGCTCGATTGCCAGAACACGTCGATCGGGATTCCGCCACGCGGATACCAATACCCGCCGATCCGCAGCCACACCGGCTTCATCTCGTCGAACAGGCGCTCGCCGATGCCGACGGTGCAATCCTCGTGGAACCCGGCATGGTTACGGAAGCTGCTCAGGAAGAGCTTCAGCGACTTGGATTCGACGATCGTCTCGCCCGGGACATAGTCGATGACGAGATGCGCGAAGTCGGGCTGGCCGGTGACCGGACAGAGCGACGTGAACTCGGGCGCCGCGAACCGCACGAGATACGTCCGACCCGGCCGCGGGTTGGGAACGTAATCGAGCACGGCCTCTTCGGGAGAGGCGGGAAGGGCGCTGTTCTGGCCCAGATGCAATGGGTTGGCGGGTGCGGTCATAGTGCGCCATGTAGGACGCGATTCGGATGACGCAAAGTGGGTGATACCTCTTGCCGTCATGCCGGGCTCGTTCCGGCATCCACCCATCCGCGGACTCCACGGGCGGCGAGTGTGCGGAACGGTGGACCCCGGAACAGGTCCGGGGTGACGGAGAGGTTTGAGCAATGACGATCACGACACTCGTACCGATCCTCGGCGACCAGCTCACGATCGACCTCGCCTCGCTCCGCGACTGCGACCCGAAGACGACGATCGTGCTGATGATGGAGGTCGCCGAGGAGACGACCTATGTCCGCCACCACAAACGCAAGATCGCCTATATCCTGTCGGCGATGCGGCATCATGCGGAGGCTTTGCGCCAGGCCGGGTGGACGGTCGAATACACCGCGCTCGACGACCCCGACAACGCGGGCAGCTTCACCGGCGAGATCGCGCGGGCGGTCGAGCGGCATGACCCCGAACGGATCATCGTCACCGAGGGCGGCGAATGGCGCGTGATGGCGATGCTCGAAAGCTGGGAGACTCTGTTCGGCATCCCGGTCGAGATCCGCAGCGACAACCGCTTCCTCGCCAGCCATGCCGACTTCGAGACCTGGGCGGCGGAGCGCAAGACGCTGACGATGGAGTGGTTCTATCGCCAGATGCGGACTCGCACCGGGCTGTTGATGACCGACGGCAAGCTCGAGGGCGACCGCTGGAACTTCGACAAGGAGAACCGCAAGCCCGCCAAGAACGACCTGCTGATGCCGCGCCCGCTGGTGTTCAAGCCGGATGCGATCACGCAGGACGTGCTGGCGATGGTGGCGGAGCGGTTCGCCGAGCATCCGGGGAGCCTCGACGGGTTCGAGTACGCCGTGACCGCGGAGGATGCCGAGCGACAGGCGGTGAACTTCTTCAAGCACGCGCTGCCGCAGTTCGGCGACTACGAGGATGCGATGCTCACCGGCGAGCCGCATCTGTGGCACTCGATCCTGTCGCCCTACATCAACTCGGGGCTGCTCGATCCGCTGGACCTGTGCCAGCGCGCGGAGGCGGAATATCGTGCCGGTCGCGCGCCGCTCAACGCGGTCGAGGGGTATATCCGCCAGATCATCGGCTGGCGCGAATACATGCGCGGGATCTACTGGCGTGAGGGGCCGGACTATGTCGAGCGCAACTTCCTCGACCACCACCGCGAACTCCCCCGCTGGTACTGGACCGGCGAGACCGACATGCACTGCCTGCGCGAGGCGATCGGTCAGACGCTGGAGACCGCGCACGCACACCACATCCAGCGCCTGATGGTGACGGGCAATTTCGCGCTGCTGATCAGCGCGGACCCGGCCAAGGTCCACCAATGGTATCTGGAGGTGTATGTCGACGCGTATGAATGGGTCGAGTTGCCCAACACGCTGGGAATGAGCCAGTTCGGCGATGGCGGCTTGTTGGGGTCTAAGCCGTATATCTCGTCGGGCGCGTATATCGATCGGATGTCCGATTATTGCGGGACCTGCCGCTACAAGGTGAAGCAGCGGATCGGGCCCGATGCGTGCCCGTTCAACGCGCTGTACTGGGATTTCCTCGACCGGCACGAGGACAAGCTCGGCCGTAACAACCGGCTGGCGATGCCGTATCGCAACTGGGCGAAACAGTCCGAGGCGGACCGCGAGGCGACGCGCGCGCAAGCGGCCGGGTTCCTCGCCTCCCTCGACGCGAGCGGTCCCGCTGGCTACTGACCTCTCAGCACAAGGAGCCGCATATGGACGCGTTGGTGACCACCGAATGGCTGGCGAACGAACTGGGCGCGAGTGATCTGCGGATCGTCGACGCGACCTACGCCGAGGGACGCGATGCAGCGGCGGAGTATGAGGCCACGCATATTCCCGGCGCGGTGTTCATGAACCTGAGCGAGTTGCGCGATACCGACAGCGACCTGCCCAACATGCTGCCGTCGGCGGAGAAATTCGCGAGCCGGATGCAGACGCTGGGTCTCGGCGATGGCAGCCGGATCGTCCTGTACGACAGCTCGCCCTGGCACACGTCGGCGAGGGCGTGGTGGATGCTGCGGCTGTTCGGCGCGCACAATGTCGCGATCCTCGATGGCGGGTTCGCCAAGTGGCAGGCCGAGGGGCGCGAGATCGCGTCGGGAAAGGAAACGCCGCGGCATCGTCACTTCACGACCTGGGCGGACCTGAAGGGCGTGCGTGACCTCGACCAGATGAAGGCGAACGTCGAGAGCGGCGCGGAGCAGGTGCTCGATGCACGGTCCGCGGCGCGCTTCACCGGTGCCGAGGAAGACCCACGACCGGGCACCGCGCCGGGGCATATTCCGGGCTCGAAGAACCTGGCGCAGGGCGCGGTGTTCAACGCGGATGGCACGTGGAAGACCGGCGACGCGCTGAGGGCCGAATTTGATAAGGCGGGCGTCGACCTCACGGAGCCGCTGGTGATGACCTGCGGCTCGGGCATCACTGCATCGGTGCTCGCATTCGGCGCGCATCTGCTCGGCAATGACGCGGCGTTGTACGATGGTAGCTGGTCCGAGTGGGGCGGCGATCCCTCAACACCCAAGGCGACAGGCACGGCATGAGCGATACGAGCAAGCCGGTCGGCGACGCGACCAAGGTCGTCCTCGCCGGCCGTCGCAAGGAATGGACCCAAGGCATCGTCAGCCCGCCGGTCTGGCGCGCCTCGACGATCCTGTACGATTCGGTCGGCCACCTCCGCGACAGCGCCACCCGCGATACGCATCACCGCTTGTTCTACGGGCGCAAGGGCACGCCCACCCAGTGGAGCCTCGCCGACGCGCTGACCTCGCTCGAGCCCGGCGCCGAGGGGACGTTCCTCTATTGCTCGGGCGTCGCGGCGATCGCGGCGGCTCTGCTGTCCGTGCTGTCCCCCGCCGACGAACTGCTGCTGGTCGACAGCGCCTACGACCCGACGCGCGGCATGGCGACCGGGCTGCTCAAGCGGTTCGGCATCACCACGCGCTATTACGACCCGATGATCGGTGCAGGCATCGCCGACCTGATCGGCGACAAGACGCGCGCCATCTTCATGGAAAGCCCCGGCTCGTTGAGCTTCGAGGTGCAGGACGTCCCCGCGATCGTCGCCGCCGCGAAAGCGCGCGGCGTGACGACGCTGCTCGACAACACCTGGGCCACCCCGCTGTTCTTCCCCGCGATCGAGCGCGGCGTCGACCTGACGATCCTTGCCGGCACCAAGTACGTCGTCGGCCATTCGGACGTGATGCTCGGTTCGGTCACCGCCGCACCCGGCCATTTCAAGAAACTCCGCGAGACGAGTTTCCAGCTCGGCCAGGTCGCCAGCCCCGACGATTGCTGGCTCGGCAGCCGTGGCCTCCGCACGATGGCTGTCCGCCTCGCACAGCACCAGTCGAGCGCGCTGACGATCGCCAGGTGGCTGCAATCGCGTCCCGAAGTCGCGCAGGTCCTCCACCCCGCGCTTCCCGACTGCCCCGGCCACGACCTGTTCGTCCGCGACTTCAAGGGCTCCAGCGGCCTGTTCTCGTTCGTCCTGAACGGCGGAGACGAAGCGTCCCGCGCCGCGCTGATCGACACCCTCCAGCTGTTCGGCATAGGCTATAGCTGGGGCGGTTTCGAAAGCCTCGCCATCCCCGCCGATCCGCAACGGTACCGCAGCGTCACCAAGCGCGACGCCGCCGGCCCGACGGTCCGCCTCCAGATCGGTCTCGAAGACCCCGCCGACCTGATCGCCGATCTCGAAGCAGGGTTGGACGCTTTTCGGAGGGTGCGCGGCTAACGGTTCGTCCGCAGTTTTCATCGCCGCGTCATCACCGCGATAGGTCCGCGTCCCTACCCTATTGGCAGGCCAGCCGACGGGATCAGCGATGACGGAAACTCAAGGCGATCTGTTGGGCAGCCTCATTGTCCTGGTAAGTACGGGACTGATGCTCACCGCTGTGCACCGCGCCAGTTCATCGCGCGACGCGCCGGCGGTCCGCTGGCTCGTGATAGCGAGCGTCATCCTGTCGGTCGCGGGCGTCGCCGTCGTGATCCTGACGTGATCGCGTCGTCCCGCCGGCTCCGGTGCCCTCTCGACGATGTAGTTTCACCCCGATCGTTGCCCCTCGGATACATTCGGTGTGGCCGCCGCGCAACATGTGTGGCGTCAAACCCCGATTGTACGCAAGATTCGCTTGTGCGTCGCACCATGGACTGTCACACATTCGTCACCGCAGGAAAGACCGCACTCGGAGGCTGAGGCCTCGATAGATGCGGCGTCCGCGGTGGCAGGCGGGGACATCGACTTTCCAGTATCGAAAGGGAAACGATGCGCTTCACCACTATTCTTCTCGGCGGCATCGCATTGGCTGCCGCTACCCCCGCGTTCGCTCAGGACGAGGCTACCGCACCGCCCAAGGAGATCACGGTCTCCGGCTCGGTCGGGCTCGTCAGCGATTACCGCTTCCGCGGCGTGTCGCAGTCGGACGAGAACCTCGCCGTCCAGGGCGGCATCACCATCGCGCACAAGAGCGGCCTGTACATCGGCACCTGGGGTTCCAACCTCGCGGGCTGGGGCACGTTCGGCGGCGCCAACATGGAGCTCGATCTGATCGCGGGCTACAAGGTCCCGGTCGGCGGCGGTACGCTCGACGTCGGCGCGACCTGGTACATGTACCCGAGCGGCTTCGACAATACCGACTTCATCGAGCCCTATGCCAAGCTGTCGGGCACCGCCGGCCCGGTCGCCCTGACCGCCGGTGTCGCCTACGCACCCAAGCAGCAGGCGCTCGGGCCATGGTATTCGAACGGCGCGTCGGCAGCGGCCGGCGTTTATGACCGCGTGAACGCCAAGGATTCGAATCTGTACCTCTGGGGCGATGTCAGCAGCGGCGTTCCCAATACCGGGCTGACCGTGAAGGCGCACGTCGGCTATTCGAACGGCAACAAGGGCCTCGGGCCGTTCGCGACCAGCGTGTCGCCGACCGGCGAATATTGGGACTGGCTGTTCGGCGCCGACTACGTGATCCCTAGCACCCCGCTGACGCTGGGCGTGGCGTATGTCGACACCGACATCACGAAGGGCGAATCGGCCTATCTCCAGCCAAGCTTCAGCCGCGGCCAGGACGGCAACGGCTCGATCGCCAACGGCAAGGTGCTAGTGTCGCTGACCGCGGCGTTCTGAGGAGCTGAGGGAAGGGCGCGGCGAGCGTTCCGCACCCCATCTCAGACCTACAAGTTTGCGTCCCCGCGAAGGCGGGGACCCAGGCTGGGCTCCCGCCTTCGCGGGAGAACAAG
>JAJNQF010000435.1 GCA_021154945.1 Sphingomonas sp. | reverse complement strand
CCGCCTGCTGCGAGGACGGCCAGCGTTACGAGTTCGCTGGCCGTGCTCGTCATGGGGGCGACCTGGACGGGCTTTTCCATGCCGATCAGCATTGGGCCGATGACTGAGTCTCCGCCCAGTTCGCGGAGCAGTTTCGCGGATATATGCGCGGACTGGAGGCCCGGCATGATGAGGACATTCGCCGGACCGGACAGCCGCGCGAAGGGGTAGTTCGCAAGCTGCTTCGGGTTGAGCGCGACGTCCGGCGCCATCTCGCCTTCGTACTCGAACCCGACCTGCCGGCCATCGAGCACGGTCACCGCATCACGGATGTTGTCGAGCCATTCGCCCTTCGGATTGCCGAAGTTCGAATAGCTGAGGAACGCCACGCGAGGTTCGTGGCCCATCCGGCGCGCGACCGCTGCGGTCTGTTCGGCGAAGTCGGCGAGCTGCTCGGCGGTCGGGCGTTCGTTGACGGTCGTGTCGGCGATGAACACCGTGTGGCTCTGGCCCACCAGCAGGTGGATGCCGAACGGCGTCTTCCCCGCGACCGGATCGATCACGCGCCGGATCTGGCGCATCGTCTCGCCGTACGTGCGCGTGATGCCGGTGATCATCGCATCGCCCTCGCCGAGCTGAAGCAGCAGCGCGCCGAAGATGTTGCGGTCCTGGTTGACCATCCGCTCGCAATCGCGGCGCAGATAGCCACGACGCTGGAGCCGCGAATACAGGAAGTCGACCATCCGCGGCACGAGCGGCGAGACGCGGCTGTTGTGGAGTTCGAAGCTTTCCGGGTCCGTGACGCCGAGCGCACGCAACCGCTCGGGTACGTCGTCGCGGCCGACGAGGACCGGCGTGCCGTAGCCGCCCTCCTTGAAGGCAATCGCGGCGCGGAGGACGACTTCCTCCTCGCCCTCCGCGAAGATCACGCGCTTGGGGTGCGCGCGGGCGCCTTCGTAAGCCATCGACAGGACCGAGGTGGTCGGATTGAGCCGGGCCCGCAAGGAATGGCGATACGCCTCGATGTCGAGGATCGGCTTGGTCGCGACGCCCGAGGCCATTGCCGCTTTCGCTACCGCGACGGGGACGACCTCCATCAGCCGCGGATCGAAGGGGGCCGGGATGATGTACGTCGGGCCGAAGCTGTGGCTGACGCCGTACGCCGCGGCGACTTCCTCCGGCACGCGTTCGCGCGCCAACTCTGCGATCGCGTTGGCGGCGGCGATCTTCATCGCGTCGTTGATGCCGGTCGCGCGGACGTCGAGCGCACCGCGGAAGATGAATGGGAAGCCGAGGACGTTGTTGACCTGGTTCGGATAATCCGAGCGGCCGGTGGCGACGATCGCATCGGGGCGCGCGGCCATCGCGAGTTCGGGGCGGATCTCCGGCTCGGGGTTGGCCATCGCGAAGATGATCGGCGCAGGGGCCATGTCCTTGACCATCTCCGGGGTCAGCGAACCCGCCGCGGAGAGGCCGAGGAACACGTCGGCGCCGACCAGCGCCTCGGTCAAGGTGCGCGTCTCGGTGACGGCGGCATGCGCCGACTTCCACTGGTCGACGCCGTCGCGGCCCTGGTAGATCACACCCTTGCGGTCGCACAGGATGACGTTGTCGCCGCGCACGCCCATCGCCTTCACGAGTTCGGTGCAGGCGATCGCCGCGGCACCCGCGCCGTTGACGACGATCTTGACCTCGGAGAGCTTGCGCCCGGTGAGCAGGCACGCGTTGATCAGGCCGGCGGCGGTGATGATCGCGGTGCCATGCTGGTCGTCATGGAAGACCGGGATGTTCATCCGCTCGCGCAGAGCCTGCTCGATGATGAAGCATTCGGGCGCCTTGATGTCCTCGAGGTTGATGCCGCCGAAGGTCGGTTCCATCAGTTCGACCGCGTCGATGAAGCGATTCACGTCCTCGGTCTTCAGCTCGATATCGATCGCGTCGACGTCGGCGAAGCGCTTGAAGAGGACCGCCTTGCCTTCCATCACCGGCTTGCTGGCGAGCGGCCCGAGATTGCCCATGCCGAGGATCGCGGTGCCGTTCGAGATGACCGCGACGAGGTTACCCTTCGCGGTATAGTCGTAGACGGTGGCGGGATCGTCGTAGATCGCCTGCACCGGCACCGCGACGCCGGGCGAATAGGCGAGCGCGAGGTCGCGCTGCGTCGCCATCGGCTTCGACGCGATGATCTCGATCTTCCCCGGACGGCCTTCCGAATGGAAGAGCAAGGCTTCGCGTTCGGAAAATTGCAGCGTTTCGTCGGACATGGGGCCTCGCGCGGTCGTTAGGTTTGGAGGACCTTCTAGGCAGGTGGCCGGCGTTCGTCACCCCGGACACTTCGCCCTAGTGGGTGGTGCCTCAACGTCCTTCTCCCCCTCGGGGAGAAGGTGGCGCGCATGCGCCGGATGAGGGGCGGTTGGGGTCCGCGCCCGAGCCTCACTCCCCTCACCCTCCCACGCTGCGCGCGGGCCCCGCCCTCTCCCCCGAGGGGAGAGGGGTTTTATGGGCGGCGGCTTTTCGCTACCCGCGCTTGATGTCGCACCCCGCCCCTACCCCCATGATGACGCAGTATCTCGGCCTGAAGGCGGAGGCGCAGGATTGCCTGTTGTTCTACCGGATGGGCGATTTCTTCGAACTGTTCATGGACGATGCGCGGATCGCGGCGGGGGTGCTCGATATCGCGCTGACCGCGCGCGGCGAGCATGAGGGCAAGCCGATCCCGATGTGCGGCGTGCCGGTGCATGCGGCGACGGTGTACCTGCAACGACTGATCAAGGCCGGCCACCGCGTCGCGATCGCCGAGCAGGTCGAGAGCCCGGCGGAGGCGAAGGCGCGCGGGGGCTCGAAGGCACTTGTCGCGCGGGCGATCGTGCGAGTGGTGACGGCGGGGACGCTGACCGAGGAGGCGTTGCTCGACGCGCGGTCGGACAATTGGTGCGTGGCGATTGGTGAGGCTGGCGGATCGGTGGCGATCGCTGCGGCGGATGTGTCGACCGGACGGTTCGAGATCGTCGAGGTTGCGGGCGACGCGGTCGAGGCGGAACTCGCGCGGCTCGGCGCGGCCGAGGTTGTCGCGTCGGAGGCTAGCGAATTTGCGGACGCCGCCACCACGCTGCGACCAAAGGGCGATTTCGACAGCGGCGCAGGCGAGGCGCGGCTGAAGCGGTTGTACGGCGTCGC
>JAJNQF010000388.1 GCA_021154945.1 Sphingomonas sp. | reverse complement strand
CAGCGCCTCCGAATGCCACAGCGCCTGGAGATCCGCGAAGACCTCGCGGTGGCGCGGCGACGCCGCCATCCACGCGTCGAAGTCGGGCCCGGCCGCCGCATCGAACGCGGGTTGGTTGAGCCGGTCGATCCAGCCGGCCGCCTCCTCCACGATCTGGTTCTCACGGCTCATCGCTCGCCGCCACGCATGACCGCGTTCCCCGGCATCGCCTTGTGGAGATCGGCAAGGCCGCGGGTGATATGCTTCTCGACTGCCTTCGGGCTCAACCCCAGATCCCTCGCTATCGCCGCACAGCTTTGGCCCTGCAATCGACGGCGGACAAGTACGTCGCGGCGCAGCGGGGGCATCGCCGCCAGCGCATCGTTGAGGATCGCAAGCTCCTGCCGGCCGACGAGCACGCGATCGGGCAAGGGCGCCTGGCTGGCGGGCTCCTCCTCGCGTTCGGCGACGTACCTCCTGTCGCGGCGGTGATGATCGACCAGCAGGTTTGCTGCGATCCGAAAGCCCAGCGCATAGATGCTGACCAGCTTTTGCAGGCGGCTTTGGTGTACCAGCCTCGACAACGTCTCCTGCACGACATCCTCGGCGACGTCGGCGCGGTTGGTGCGTGCCCGGACATACCGGCCGAGCGTGGCGGCAATCGCGCGCCAGTCTTCGGCCGGGGGTTCGCCCGCGAGGCTCTCGATCTGATGCGGCGACGCGGGCATGGGATATCCGGGTTATTCGTCCCGGCGCTCTAGGCCCCGTTTGTGACAATCTCGGAGAGTGTCACGAAGAGTGTCCGAAACAAGTATATGCGAGGTTTCGGCGGGTTTGTCTCAGACGATAATAGCCGTGCAGCCATGTCACATAACTGAAACCAAATACTTTGTCGGGTTTCGCGCATCTTTTCCGTCTCCCCCTCAAGCCATTCGGGGGAAAACATGTTCAACACGATCCGACTATCGCATCTTCTATTAGGGTCTGCTGCGTCGCTCGCCTGCTTTGCCACGCCGGCAGCAGCACAGAGCGCGCAGTCTGCGCCGCGCCAGTTCACCTTCGACGTGCCGGCGCAGGGCCTCGGCGACGCGCTGCTGGCCTTCTCGCGGCGGACGGGGCTGCAACTGGCGTCCTCGCCAGCGCTGTTGAAAGGCGCGCGCAGCCAGCGCCTGCGCGGGCGGATGACCGCCGAAGAAGCGCTCGCGCGGCTCACCGCGGGTAGCGATCTCGACGGCAGGATCGTCGGTGGCACGGTGACGGTCGTCCGGCGCATGCCCTATGCCACGGCGGGGGCGAACATCCCTGCCGTGGCACTTGGCGGCGCTGAAGCGCAATTTGCCGCCCAGCCGGTATCGATGGCCGATCAATCGGCCGACGGCGGTACCGATATCGTCGTCACGGGATTTCGCGAGAGCGTGGCGAAGGCGCAGCAGATCAAGAAGGCCGCGACCGGTTCGCAGGACGTGATCCTGGCGCAGGATATCGCGGCGTTTCCCGACCAGAACCTCGCCGAGGCGCTGCAACGCATCCCCGGCGTCGCTATCACGCGCGACAGCGGCGAAGGCCGGCAGATCTCGCTGCGTGGCCTGGGCGCGGATTTCACGCGTACCCAGCTGAACGGCATGGAGGTGCTCACCAACACCTCGTCGGGGCTCGACAGCCGATCGTCTGTCAGCCGGTCGCGTTCGTTCGACTACAGCATCTTCGCGTCCGAACTGTTCAACAAGGTCGTCGTCGAGAAATCCTATGCGGCCGAGCAGGACGAGGGCGGCATCGGCGGCACGGTCGGGCTGCACACGGCCAAGCCGTTCGATTTCAACGGCCTAACCGTCGTGGCATCCGCCAAGGGGCAGTCGAACCAATATACCAAGACGGTCACGCCGCGGCTGGTCGGCCTGATCTCGGACCGGTGGGGCGATTTCGGCTTCCTCGCATCGGTGGCGTACAGCACGGCCGACACGGTCGAGTTCGGCTATCGCAACTGGAACTGGTCGCAGCTCAATTTCGGAGCCGCCAATGTCGGTCCGAGCGTTTCCGCAGCGGACCGGGCGGTGCTGGTCGGTGCGACCGGCGCCAACCGCGCATGGAACAGCCGCGCGCAGACCTATGCGACGTTCTTCAACAAGCGCGAGCGCCTGGGCCTCACCACCGCGCTGCAATATCACCCGAACGACCGCACCGACCTGACGCTCGACGTGCTGTACGGCAAGTTGACCAACGATCGCCGGTCGGGTGTGATCGGCGCTGCGGGGACCAACGGTATCGCCGCCAACAACGTCACCGGAACGCAGGTGCTGACCGGTGTAACCTTCGACGAGTATAACGACATCGTCGGTGCGTCGTTCGATCATGTCGACATGCGCACCGAATCGAAGGTGACGCAGGACCAGACGACCTTCTGGCAGGCCGCGCTGAACGGGCATACCGATCTGACCAGCAACCTGACGGTCAACTTTCTCGGCGGCTGGTCCCGGTCGACGTTCAATTCTGGCTATGCCCAGGTGTATCTGGAGGCCGTCGACAAGAGCTATGCGTTCAGCGGCCTGAACACGGGATCGCCGCGAACCAGCTACGGCTTCGACATCGCCGACGCGTCGC
>JAJNQF010000358.1 GCA_021154945.1 Sphingomonas sp. | reverse complement strand
GGCCTTCGCCGGGGTGGTGGCGGTGCGCGGTGGTGGCTCGTAGCGAACCGCAGCCCCCGCTGTCTTGTTCTCCCGCGAAGGCGGGAGCCCAGACTGGATCCCCGCCTTCGCGGGGAAACAAGCTTTCTTGGTTTCAATTGGATACGTGCAGCGCGGGCGTTCGCCGACACCCTTCTCTAGCGCACGACGCTCTCTCACACCCGACTTGAGCGAACCGCGCCGCTCGCCTAAGTCCCCGCGCATGACATCGACGAACGACATCCGCCGCGGCTTCCTCGACTATTTCGGATCGCAGGGGCACCAGATCGTGCCCAGCGCGCCGCTCGTGCCGCAGAACGACCCGACGCTGATGTTCGTCAACGCCGGGATGGTGCCGTTCAAGAACGTCTTCACCGGCCTCGAATCGCGCCCCTACACCACCGCGACCTCGTCGCAGAAATGCGTCCGTGCCGGCGGCAAGCACAATGATCTCGACAATGTCGGCTACACCGCGCGCCACCACACCTTCTTCGAAATGCTCGGCAATTTCTCGTTCGGCGATTATTTCAAGGAACAGGCAATCGTCCACGCCTGGACGCTGCTCACGCGCGAATGGGGCCTGTCACCCGACAAATTGACCGCCACCGTCTACCACACCGACGACGAGGCATTCGACCTCTGGAAGAAGATCGCCGGCCTCCCCGATCACCGCATCATCCGCATCCCGACCAAGGACAATTTCTGGTCGATGGGCGACAACGGGCCGTGCGGGCCGTGCTCGGAGATCTTCTACGACCACGGCGAGCACATCTTCGGTGGCCCTCCCGGCAGCCCCGACGAGGATGGCGACCGGTTCGTCGAAATCTGGAACCTCGTGTTCATGCAATATGAGCAGGAAAATGCCGAGATCGTCGGCAACCTGCCCAAGCCGTCGATCGACACCGGCATGGGGCTCGAGCGCATCGCCGCGGTGATGCAGGGCGTCACCGACAATTACGACACCGACACGTTCAAGGCGCTGATCGCAGCGTCGGGCGCGCTGACGCACACCGCCACAGATGGCGCCAACACCGCCAGCCACCGCGTGATCGCCGATCACCTGCGCACTGCCGGTTTCCTGATCGCGGACGGCGTGCTGCCCGCGAGCGAAGGCCGTGGCTATGTCCTGCGCCGGATCATGCGCCGCGCGATGCGCCACGCGCACATTCTCGGCGCGAAGCGGCCACTGATGCACCGGCTCGTCACCGCGCTCGTCACCGAGATGGGCGCCGCCTACCCCGAACTGTCGCGCGCCCGTCCGCTGATCGAAGCGACGTTGCAGCAGGAGGAAACCCGCTTCCGCCAGACGCTCGACAAGGGGCTGAAGCTGCTCGACGAAGCGACCGCGGACATGACCGACGGCACGCTCGCGGGCGACGTCGCGTTCAAACTCTACGACACCTACGGCTTCCCGTACGACCTGACCGAAGACGCACTGCGCGAGCGCAACATCGCGGTCGACCGCGCAGGTTTCGACACCGCGATGGCCGAGCAGAAGCGCGCCGCCCGCGCCGCCTGGAAGGGCTCGGGCGCAAAGGCCTCGGACGACATCTGGTTCGACATCGTCGAGCAGACCGGCGGCACCGAATTCCTCGGCTACGCGTCGGACACCGGAGAGGGCGAGGTCGTCGCGCTGGTCAAGGACGGCGCGCGGGTCGACCACGCAACGGCTGGCGATACCGTCGCGATCGTCGTCAACCAGACGCCCTTCTATGGCGAGAGCGGCGGGCAGGTCGGCGACGCCGGTCACATCTCCAACGATACCGGCCTCCGCGCGAACGTCACCGAGACCTCGAAGCAGCTCGGCCGCGTGTTCGTCCACCACGCGATGGTCGACTCCGGCGAGATCAAGGTCGGCGATCCGGTCAAGCTCCAGATCGACGTCGCCCGCCGCGCCCAGATTCGCGCCAACCACTCCGCGACCCACCTCCTGCACGAAGCTCTCCGCGAACGCCTCGGCACGCACGTCGCGCAGAAGGGGAGCCTCGTCGCGCCCGACCGCCTGCGCTTCGACTTCTCGCAGCCGGTCGCGATGACCCCCGCCGACATCGCGCAGGTCGAGGCCGACGTGAATGCACAGGTCCGCGGCAACGGCGCGGTAACGACGCTGCTGATGACCCCCGACGACGCGATCGCGATGGGCGCGATGGCGCTGTTCGGCGAGAAATACGGCGATGAGGTCCGCGTCGTGTCGATGGGCTCGACCGACGAGGGTAAGACCTATTCGATCGAGCTGTGCGGCGGCACGCACGTCACCGCGCTCGGCGATATCGGCCTGTTCAAGGTGGTCGGCGAAGGCGCGGTCTCCAGCGGGATCCGCCGTGTCGAAGCGCTCACCGGGGAAGCGGCCCGCGCGTACCTGACCGGTCGCGACGATCGCCTGCGCGAAGCGGCGGCGGTGTTGAAGTCGACGCCCGACGAGGTCCCGGCGCGCGTCGCGTCCCTCCTCGAAGACCGCCGCCGCCTCGAACGCGAACTCGCCGACGCGAAGAAGGCGCTGGCACTCGGCGGCGGTGGATCGGGCGAAGCGGCTGGCCCGGAGCAGGTCGGCGGCATCGCCTTCATCGGCCAGGTGCTGAACGACTTCGAGGCGAAAGGCCTGCGCGGCGCGGTCGACGAAGCGAAGCAGCGGCTCGGCTCCGGCATCGCGGTGATGGTCGCGATCAACGACGGCCGCGCTTCGGTCGCGGTCGGCGTGACCGCGGATCTGGTGGCGAGCCACAACGCGGTCGACCTGCTGAAGATCGCGGTGGCGACGCTGGGCGGGCAGGGCGGGGGCGGCCGTCCCGACATGGCGCAGGGCGGCGGCCCCGATGGCGAGAAGGCTGCGGATGCGGTGGCGGCGGTGCGGGCTAAACTCGAGGCGGTGGGCGCCTAAAGCTCGCCGGCGTCGCACGCTGACCCCAAGCAGTGTTTCCCCGCGGACGCGGGGGCCCAGCTAAGTATCGCTAGCGAACGGGACCCCTGGACCCCCGCGTTCGCGAGGGAACAGAAGACGGCGCCGCACAATCAACACCACCCCGGCGAAGGCCGGGACCCAATTGGCAAGGCCGATGTAACGGAGGAACGCCCACCGTTATCGCCGTCCCCCAATTGGGCCCCGGCCTCCGCCGGGGTGGTGCTCGTGGTGGGTCAATGGCTTGCGCGAAGTACGAAGCTCAGCCCCCACGCACCTTCGCCAGCGTAGTCCCAGCGGTAATCGCCTCGATATCCGTCACCAAGTGCAACATCCGCACCCCACTACGCGCC
>JAJNQF010000357.1 GCA_021154945.1 Sphingomonas sp. | reverse complement strand
ACCAGCCAGTTGCCGCCTGCCGCCCGCCTCCCCAATTACCCAGCATGTACGGCGTCCAACCGAACCCGCGCGACCGCCTGATATCAGCCGCTAGCGCCGCTTTACTCTGCGGCATCCTCGGCTACGCACTGGTTCTAGGCCTCGGCGTCACCATCCCCACTGCGATCCCCGACGCCCTCAAAACCTTCGCCGTCGGTCCCACCCCACCGCCACCGCCGCCCGAAAAGATCGTCCCGCGCCCCGCGAAGAGCCACCGCCCCGAGGGCGCTGCCTCCCCCGCCAACCTCCGCTCCAAGGCGACCGAACTCGTCGTCCCCAAACCGATCGTGCCGCCGATCGTCCCGCCGCCACCCGTCGTAACCGCGCTCAAACCCGGCCCCGGCAGCGACGCCACCTCCGGTGCCGCGCCCGTCCCCGGACCGGGCACGGGCGCGGGCGGTGAGGGCAACGGCACGGGCAGCGGCCGCTCCGGGGATGGCGACGGCGACGGTGGCGACGAAACCCCGCCTCGCCTTCTCAAGGGCCGCTTCAAGAACAAGGATTTCCCCAATGCCGAGGCGGTGATCGGTGCGGGCGGGATCGTCGGCGTCCGCTACACGGTCGAGACCGATGGCCGCGTCACGCACTGCATGGTCACGCGCTCGAGCGGCAATGCGGTGCTCGACGCGACCACCTGTCGCCTGATCGAGCTGCGCTTCCGCTACCGTCCCTGGCTCGACGCCGCCGGCCGCCCGGTCCGCTCGACCGTCGTCCACAACCAGGAATGGGTGAACCAGCTCGGTCCGCCGTCACGCGGCAGCTGACACCGACCGCCCGAGCCGCCCCCCGCTCAATACGCGCGCGACCGTCGGCCAGACCGCCATCAACACCCGGCCCAGGACGACCGTCGCCCCGAGCACCAGCAACGGCTGGACCAGCAGATACGCGGGATACGGCGCCGCCCCCAGCGCGCCGGTGGCGAGCCCGATCACCGGCCCGAACAGCCACAGCAGCACCAGATGATCGCAGAATGCGAGAAACCCGTAGCGCTCGATCCCGCGCAGCCGCTCGGCGACACCACTTCCCGCCAGTGCCCAAGCGACGCGCCAGAACAGCACCGCCGATGCCAATCGAAACACGATGTCGAACGCCGCCATCACATGCGGATGCGCGTCGAAGAACGCGTTCCCCAGCAGCGCAGTCCACAGCCGCGGCGCGATCAGCACCACGAACGGCAGCGAACAGAGCGCGACAGGCCACCCCGCCACCCGCTCCGCCACGCCAAACCGCCGCGCGGCGATCCCGGCGGTGAAGAATAGCAGGATCTGCGGTCGTAACAGTAGCGGGATGTGCACCCCGGACACGCTCCACACGACCACGATCGAAGCGACCACCACCAGCCAGATACTCGGCGCGCGTACCAAAACCGGCGCGAGCATCATGCAGACGAACAGATCGCGCAGGAACGGCATTTGCACGTTGATGTCGTTGGCGTGGACGAGCGGCACGAGTTCGTTCAGCGTCCAGCCGATGCTCGACGGTGTCGGCGCCTTCAGGTCGCCGAACGTCGCCGCCGCCCCGACCAGCAGGATCGCGATCGCATTCCACAGCAGCATCGGCAGCAGGATCGTCCGCGCCTTGCCGAGCAGGAACGGGCCATAGCCCCGTCGCGTCGCGGTCGAGACCACCAGCCAGCCGGAGATCATCCCGAGCAGCGGCACCGCGCTACGCCCGAACATCTCGCCCAGCACGGTACGAAGAACCGCCTGCCAACTGAACGCGACCGCCGCCAGTTCTTCCGCGGTCCGCCCGGTCCAGGCATGGACGTAGACGATCCCCATGATCCCGATCAGCCGCGCGATCGCGATCGCAGTGGAGAGGCGCGTGTCCGCCGTGCGCGCCGGTCCGGCCGTTCCCGTGTCCAATTCCGCCCCTCCGTTTGCGTCCGGCGAGCGCCTTACCCGGCTTGTCGCGCACGAACACCTCCTTCAGGATGGAGCGGACGCTATGGGGGACCAAGACATGATCGCCGCATTCCTGCTGCTGGCCGCGCAGGCGAGCCCGGACGCTGCGCTTTCACGACGCGTCGAGCGCGTGCTGGAGCGCAGCCCGGTGATCGACGGGCATAATGACGTCGCCTGGGAAATCCGCGAGTTGCACGACGCGAAGGTCGAGGCGGTCGATCTCTCGGTCGATACCGCACGGCTGCCGAACCCGCTCCAGACCGACATTCCCCGGCTGCGGAAGGGCCATGTCGGGGGGCAGTTCTGGTCGGTCTACATCCCCGCCGATGCGCCCGACCCGGTCACGATGACGCTGGAGGAGATCGATATCGTCCGCCGCTTCGTCGCGGCCAATCCGGCGACATTCGAACTCGCCACCACCGCCGCGGACATCCGTCGGATCGAGAAGGCGGGACGGATCGCGTCGCTGATCGGCGTCGAGGGCGGGCACCAGATCGACGGACGGCTATCCGTGCTGCGCCAATATCGCGCGCTCGGCGTCGCCTATATGACGCTGACGCATGGCAAGAGCCTGAACTGGGCGGACAGCTCGACCGACGCGCCGCGCGCGAACGGGCTCAGCGATTTCGGGCGGCAGGTGGTCGCCGAGATGAACCGGATCGGCATGATCGTCGACGTGTCACACGTCTCGGACGCGACGATGGCCGCCGCACTGGCTGCGACGAAGGCGCCGGTGATCGCCTCTCATTCCAGCGCACGCGCGATCGCCGACGCACCGCGCAACATCCCCGACGAGCTGCTCCGCGCGATCTGCGCGAACGGGGGTGTGGTGATGGTGAACTTTTACCCGTCGTTCCTGTCGGCCGCGTGGCGCGCGTGGGACGTCGCGCGCTCGGCCTATGCGAAAAGCGTTGGCGTGCCTGCGGGGGCGTACGGCGCGAAATCGCCCGCGCCGCTGGTGACGTGGGACGCCGCGCATCCGGAGCCACAGGTCACCGTCGCGACGGTCGCCGATCATGTCGAGCATATCGCGAAGATCGCCGGCCACGACCACGTTGGGATCGGCGGCGATTTCGACGGGATCCAGGGCACCGGGCCGATCGGGCTGAAGGGCGTCGACGGCTATCCGCTGCTGTTTGCGGAACTGGCGCGCCGGGGGTGGAGCGATGGCGATCTGGCGAAACTGTCCGGCGGCAATGTGTTGCGCGTCATGGAGCGGGTCGAGGCGGTCGCGAAGGGCATGGCGGGTATGCCGCCGGTCGACGCAACGGATGTGGCGTCACGGTAGAAGGGGTGAGGGAAGCCAGACTCCTTCTCCCCTCCCTGAAAGGGAGGGGGCGGGGGTGGGTCGGGTTCCGCGAATCCGAACCTATGGGCACAAGCAGGCCAACCCACCCCCAGCCCCTCCCTTCCAGGGAGGGGAGAAGTCAGTCGTCAAGGATCCGGCATCCGCTGCGGCACCGGTGGCTCCATCACCAGCGGCGGTACGGTACGAAGAACTAGCCCGATCACCAGCGCTGTCACCCCCAGCAGCAAACAGAACGCCGTCACTCCCGGCCACCCGGCATGCGTCCACGCGAACCCGCCGGCCGATCCGAGCACACTCGACCCCATATAATAAAAGAACAGGTAGAACGCCGCCGCCTGTCCGCGCGAGCTCTGTGCGCGCCGCCCGACCCAGGCGCTTGCGATCGAATGCGCGCCGAAAAAGCCGATCGTCACCACCGCGATCCCCGCGATCACCAGCACCAGCGGCGTCATCGCGGTCAGCGCGACGCCGGCGATCAGCAGCACGACGGGCACCCAGAAGACCTTCCGCCGCCCGAGCCGCCCGGCAAGCGTCCCGAACTTCGCCGAACTCACCGAGCCGAGCACGTAGAGCAGGAACACGCCGCCGACTGCCGCCTGGCTGAGCCCATAAGGCGGGCTCATCAACCGGAAGCCCGCATAGTTATAGATCGTGACGAACACGCCCATCAGCAGGAACGCCTCGAGATACAGCAGCGGCATCGCGCGATCGGTGAACAGCGATCCGGCACTCCGCAACAGCGCGCCCGGCCGTCCCACGCTCGGCGTGAAATTGCGTGAGGGTGGCGCGAGCCGGCGGAACGCCTCCGCCATCGCCAGCCCCGCGAGCCCGACCGCGGCGAGCGCCCAGCGCCAGCCTTCGAGATCGGCGACGATACTCACGACCAGCCGCCCGGCCATGCCGCCAAGCGCAGAGCCCGCGATATACAGCCCCATTGCCGCACCGACCGCGCCCGCATCGACCTCCTCCGCGACATAGGCCATCGCCACCGCCGGCACGCCCGCGAGCGCGACGCCGGTCAGGAAGCGCAGCACGAGCAACCCGCTCCACCCCGGCACGACCGCCGCCGCCAGCGTCAGCGCGTCCGCCGCGAACATCGCCGCGATCATCAGCGGACGCCGGCCGACGCGGTCGGACACGAACCCCGCGAACAGGATGCCGATCGCGAGTGGCCCGGTCGCGAGCGACACCGCCAGCGAAGCAGCCTCCGCGGTCAGCCGATACTGCGCGGCGAACAGCGGCAGCAACGGCTGCACCGAATAGAGCAGCGAAAAGGTCGAGAACCCCGCGAACAGCATCGCCAGCGTCAGCCGGCGATAGGCTGGCGTGCCCAGAGCGATCGGCGCCTTAGAAGCCACTCAGGAAACTCGCGACGTTGTGCCCCAGCGCGTCGACCGCGTAACCGCCCTCCATGACGATGACGGTCGGCCAGCCGCGGTCGGCGATGTCGGCGGCCAGCACCGCATAGTCGGGCGTGGTCAGTTTGAAATGCGAGATCGGATCGCCCTCCCACGTGTCCGCGCCGAAGCTGACGACCAGCAGGCCGGGATCGAACGCGGCGATCGTGTCGAGCGCAGTAGTCTGCGCTGCGCGAAAGGCGTCGATCTGCGTGCCGTGGGGGAGGGGGAGGTTCAGCGTGGTGCCGATCCCTTCGCCTTCGCCGGTCTCGTCGGCGTGGCCCCAGTAGAACGGGTAGTCGGTCTTCGGATCGGCGTGGACTGAGGCGTAGAATACGTCGCCTCTCGCGTAGAAGATGTCCTGCGTGCCGTTGCCGTGATGATAGTCGATGTCGAGGATTGCGACGCGCGCGACACCGGCATCGCGCGCGGCCTGCGCGGCGATCGCGGCGGTGTTGAGGTGGCAATATCCGCCGCAATAGTCCGCGCCCGCGTGATGACCTGGCGGGCGGCAGAGCGCGAACGCTGCGCGGTCGCCGTCGAGCACGGCGTGCGTCGCGGCGAGCGCAGACTGGGCGCTGCCATAGGAGGCGGCCCAGGCCTGCGGCGTGATCGGCGTGGTCGCGTCGAAGCTGTGCGCGCCGATCAGCGCATCGATCCGGGTCAGGTCGAGCGGCCGGCGCCCGCGAATCGGGAAGGTGTACGGGATCGCGTCGCCCTCCCGCCCGGCTTCGCGCCACAGTCGCGCGGCATCCTTCAGGAACGTGACGTACGGCGCGGGGTGGACGGCCAGGATCGGCGCCTCGCCGCGATCCTCCGGCGCTTCGACCGGACCGATCGCGCGCAGGATCGCGTCGATCCGTGCGGGCGTCTCCGCATAGGCGGTGAACGCGCCGTTGTGCAGTTCGCGCGCTGGCGCATGGCTCCGCTGGGCCTCGTCGAAAAACAGCCGCATTGTCGCTCCTTGCTGCGCGGTCACGAGGGAAGAACCGACCGATCGCCTTGCGGGTCCTACCGGGTCGCGCGCGTTCGGCAAATTCGAAGGCTCAGAACAGCGGCAGTTGCCGATCGTCGTCGCCTTCCAGCAGCCAGCGCCCGATCACGTCGTGGCGCGTCCGGCCGACATGGCTGTGGACCAGCACGAACGCATCCGCGGTCCAGCCGATCGGCGCGATGGCCTGCGTGAACGGCGCACCCTCGCGGTAGCCGAGCGTCATGTGCGGACTGAACCGATAGTTTTCGCGGGCGCGCAACCCTGTGGCCTCACGTGCCACTGCGATCCGCTGATGCAGCGCGGCGAGCGAGGCATTCTTGAAGCGCGGACGCAGCGCGATGGATCGCTCGCTGCCGACGACGGTATCGAACTGGAGCGCGAACGGCGCCGCTTCGACCGCATCGCCGATCGCCTTCAGGTCGCGCTCCAAGGCCGTCGACACGCGATCATGGTCGTCGAGGATGTCGATCGTGACGTGGAGATGCTCGGGGCGGCGCTTGTCCCCGTCGGTCTCGAACCACGACGCTGCAGCGGTAATCTGGCGCGCTAGCGGGAGCGGCGGGCGGAGTGCGAAGAACAGGCGGTGACGGGCGATCGGTCGATGGAACATGCCGGTTTCCGAATCGGGGGAGGCGGATGTGTTGCTAATATGTTCTGTACTATGTGTCGAGTTCGGGGTGTCGAGTTCGGGCGTGAAGTTGCATACTCAAAGTACCACCCCGGCGGAGGCCGGGGCCCAGTTGGAAAGGTTGCGGTAACGACACGCTGCACCCTGTTATGCACGTCCCCCAACTGGGCCCCGGCCTCCGCCGGGGGTGGACATTTCTTCGAGGGTACGGCTTTACCGCGCCAACGCCTCCGCGATCAGTTTCCGCGAGTTCTCCACCCCGTACAGCGCGATGAAACTCCCCATCCGCGGCCCCTGTTCGGACCCCAGCAACGTCTCGTACAGCGCCTTGAACCAGTCGCGCAGGTTCTCGAACCCGCCGGTCTTGCCGATCTCGTAGACGATGTTCTGGATATCCTCCGCGCTCGCCTCCGTCGGCAGCGCGGCGAGTTCCGCATCCAGCCGCTCCAGCGCCGCGACCTCGACACCCTCGGGCGCACGCCGCTTCAGCGTCGGCGCGACGAAATCGCGGCTATAGGCCAGCGCATAGCCGATCAGCCGGTCGAGCTCGGGATACTTCTCCGCCGACGCATCGGGCACGTAGTTCGCCAGATAGCTCCAGACCTGCTCCTTGCTCGCATCGCCCATCACCCCGACGAGGTTGAGCAGCAGCCCGAAGGTCACCGGCAGCTCGCCGGTCGGCAGCTTTCCGTCATGAATGTGATGCACCGGATTGCCGAGCTTCTGCTTCAGATCCTGTCCCGCATAATTGCCGCGGAACTGCCAATATTCGTCCACCGCGCGCGGGATCACGCCCATGTGCAGCGACTTTGCCTTCTTCGGCTCGCGGTACGCGTAGAACGCCAGCGACTCTTCGGGGCCATAGGTCAGCCACTGTTCGAGGCTCAGGCCATTGCCCTTCGACTTCGAGATCTTCTCGCCATTCTCGTCGAGGAACATCTCGTAGTTGAAACCCTCGGGCGGGCGCCCGCCGAGTACGCGCGCGATCTTCGACGACTGCGTGACCGAATCGATCAGGTCTTTGCCCGCCATCTCGTAGTCGACGCCGAGCGCGACCCAGCGCATTGCCCAGTCGACCTTCCACTGGAGCTTGGCCTTGCCGCCGAGCACGGACTGCGTGATCCGCTGGCCTTCGTCTTCGAATGCAATGAGGCCTGCCTCGGCATCGACGACCTCGATCGGCACCTGCAACACGATACCGCTGGTCGGCGAGATCGGCAGTACCGGCGAATAGGTCGCACGACGTTCGGCTCGGAGCGTCGGCAGCATCACGTCCTGGATGCCCTGGAAGTGACGGAGCACACCTTTGAGCGCCTCGTCGAAGCGGCCCGACGTGTAGTATTCGGTCGACGATGCGAACTCGTACTCGAAGCCGTAGCGGTCGAGGAATTCGCGCAGGATCGCGTTGTTGTGCGCGGCAAAGCTCGAATGCGTGCCGAACGGATCGGGGATCTGCGTCAGCGGCTTGCCGAGATGTTGGCGCAGCATGTCGCCGTTGGGGACGTTGTCCGGCACTTTGCGCAGGCCGTCCATGTCGTCCGAAAACGCGATCAGCCGCGTCGGCGTGTCGGAGAGCGCGTGGAAGGCGTTGCGCACCATCGTCGTGCGAAGAACCTCGTTGAACGTGCCGATATGCGGCAGGCCCGACGGCCCATAACCCGTCTCGAACAGCACCGGGTCGCCCGACTTGCCCTGCGGATAGCGCTTCAGGAGTTTGCGCGCCTCCTCGTACGGCCAGGCTTTGGACTCGAGGGCGGCGGTGCGGAGGTCTTCGGTCATGCCGGGGGCGATAGCGTGTGGTGGAGGAAGCGCACAAGCCTCCCGTTTTCTGCGCACGCGCTCACCCGCCATCCGTCAATCGCCTTTCGCCCACCCACCCGTCATCCCAGCGAAAGCTGGGATCTTCATGGGGCGGGTGCCGCGGTCTTCACGGGGATATCCCAGCTTCCGCTGGGATGACGGGATAGGTCGCGGGAGAACAAGCAGCAAAAGGTTGCCCTTTCGTTCCTGTTCGCACAAGGTCGCGCGGTGCTCCCCTATCCCGCCCTCCACGCCAGCCACGCCGGCATCTGGATCGCGAACGCGGACGGTGCCCGTCCGATCGGGCGGGGCGAGGCGATCCGGATCGCCGCCGATACGCCGGTCATCATGCTCAACGCGCCGCTCGTCGGGCAGCGCCTCGGCTATCCCGATCTGTCGGGGCTCGACCTGCTCGAACTCTACGCTTTCCTGCGTCCCGCGCAGTTCGCGGTGCCGACGCCGAAGGGGATCGCTCGGGTTACCGGCTTGGACGTGCCGAGCGAGGATGCCGAAGTTGCGCCGTTCCTCCTCCGTGCGGCGGAGGCGATGCTGGCGCTCACCGACACCGACTGGCCCGAGCGTGAAGGCGCATGGACCGCAGCGCAGTCGCTGTTCCGCCTGCGCTGGCCCTGGGCGCCGGTCGTCGCCGAGCGGTTGAAGAAACCGTCCGTCAACGAACGCTGGCTGTTCTCGTCGCTCCCCGAATGGGAGGAGCACGCCCCGCGACCTGCCCCGCGCACCGTCACGATCGAGCCAGGCGATGCGGAGGCGCGGCTCGTCGACCTCACCGGCCACGGTGCCGAGGAACGCCCCGGGCAGCGCGCCTATGCGGGTGCCGCCACCGCCGCCTTCGCCCCGCGGGCAATGCGCGACACGCCCAACCTCGTCCTCGCCGAGGCGGGGACCGGGATCGGCAAGACGTTGGGTTACCTCGCGCCCGCCTCGCTCTGGGCGGAGAAGGCCGGCGGCGCGGTGTGGATCTCGACCTATACCAAGACGCTGCAACGCCAGTTGGGGCAGGAAACCGCGCGCCTCTACCCCGACGCGGCGATCCGGAAGGCGAAGGTCGTCACGCGGAAGGGGCGCGAGAATTACCTTTGCCTGCTGAACCTGGAGGACGCGCTGCAAGGCGGGTTCGCGGGCCGTGCGGCGATCCTCGCGCACCTCGTCGCGCGCTGGGCGGCGTATAGCGCGGACGGCGACATGGTCGGCGGCGACCTGCCCGGCTGGCTGCCGACACTGTTTCGCCGCAACGGCTCGACCGCACTGACCGATCGGCGCGGCGAGTGCGTCTATGCCGGCTGCCCGCACTACCGGAAATGCTTCATCGAACGCGCCGCCCGTGCCTCGTCCGATGCCGACATCGTCATCGCCAACCACGCGCTGGTGATGGTCAACGCGGCACGAGGGCGCGAACTCGCGACCCGGCCGACGCGCTACGTGTTCGACGAGGGGCATCACATCTTCGACGCGGCCGATTCGATGTTCGCGACCGCGCTGACCGGTGCGGAGACGATCGAACTGCGCCGCTGGATCCTCGGCCCCGAATCGAGCGGTCGTGGCCGAAGACGAGGGCTCGCCGCACGCCTGTCCGATCTCGCCAGCTACGACGAACAGGGCGCTCGGGCGATCAGCGACGCGGTCACCGCGGCGGGAGCGCTGGCGTCCGACGGCTGGCTGCAACGCCTCGGCGAGGGCGCGCCGTTCGGGCCAATCGAGACGCTGCTCGCCGCCGTCCGCGGCCTCACCTACGCGCGGGCCGAACAGCCGGGCGACGCCGGCTATGGCCTGGAGACCGAACTCGCCGAACCCGACGCGACACTGATCGAGGCCGCCGCGCCCGCCGCCGCCGCCCTCGACGCACTCGTCCGTCCGCTCGTCACGCTCGGCCGCCGCCTTGAAGCGGTGCTCGCCGAAGCGCCCGACTGGATGGACGGCCCCGCCCGAGCCCGGGTCGAGGGCGCGATCGCCTCGATCGGCTGGCGCGCGGAGACCGTCGCGTCGTGGCTCTCCTTGCTCGCGCGTGTTGGCGGACCGGTCGATGGCGATTTCGTCGACTGGCTCGCGGTCGACCGGATCGAGGGCCGCGAGTTCGATATCGGTCTCCACCGCCACTGGCTCGACCCGACGCGCCCCTTCGCCGAGATCGTCCTGAAGCCCGCCCACGGCGCACTCGTCACGTCGGCGACGCTTACAGGCGGCGGCGACTGGGAGGTGGCCGAAGCCCGCACCGGCGCGCCGCATCTCCTCCGCCCCGCCGCGCGGTTCGAGGCGAAGAGCCCGTTCGACTATACCCGCCAGGCTGAAGTGCTGATCGTCACCGACGTGATGCGCGGCGATATCGGCGCGCTCGCCAATGCGTATGCGCAGTTGATCGTCGCCAGCCGTGGCGGCACGCTCGGCCTGTTCACCGCGATCCGGCGGTTGCGCGGCGTGCATGGCCGCATCGCCGATCGACTTGCGCGCGAAGGGCTTCCGCTGCACGCCCAGCACGTCGATCCGATCGACACCGGCACCTTGGTCGACATCTTTCGCGACGACCCCGGCGCGTCGCTGCTCGGCACCGATGCCTTGCGAGACGGCGTCGACGTGCCCGGCGAATCGCTGCGGCTGGTGGTGATGGAGGGCGTGCCTTGGGCAAAACCGTCGGTGCTTCACGCCGCGCGCAGGCTCGCGGGCGGTGGTTCAGCGTATGACGACCGTCTCGTCCGCGCGCGTCTCGCACAGGCGTTCGGCCGGCTGATCCGTCGCGCGGACGATTCCGGCGTGTTCGTGATGTTGTCCGCGGCGATGCCGTCGCGACTGCTCAGCGCGTTCCCGCCGGGGGTGCCGATCGCCCGCGTCACGCTCGAAGAAGCGGTGGCCCGAGTGGCAAGCCGGCTTTCCTCCAATCCACTTTCTTCTGGTGCGCCGGTAGGGCATGAAAGCCGCGAACCGGCTTGAGGATTGCCATGAAGACGTTGACGCTGTTGCGCCACGCCAAGTCCGGCTGGGACGACCCGGTCGCGCGCGATTTCGATCGGCCGCTCAACGCCAAGGGCAAGCGCGCCGCCGCGATGGTCGGCCGGCACATGCGGTCGCTCGGGCTGGCGTTCGATCATGCGATCGCCTCGCCTGCGGTGCGCGTTACCGAGACGCTGGAGCAGATCGAATCGGGCTATGGCCGGACGATCGCGCCTGCCTGGGACCGGCGCGTGTATCTGGCTTCGGCGGCGACGTTGCTGGACGTGGTGCATGGATTTCCGGCGGAGACGCAGAGCGCGCTGCTGGTCGGGCACAATCCCGGGCTGGAGGATCTCGTCCTGATGCTGGTTGCGGATGGGGCTGACCCGCTGCGCGATGCGGTCGAGGATAAATATCCGACGGCCAGCATTGCGGAGCTCCAGTTCGATGCGGGGAGTTGGGAAGACATCGGTTCGGCTACCGCGCGGTTGACCCGCTTCATCCGTCCTCGCGATCTGGACCCGACCTTGGGCCCGGACGCGGACTGAAACTTGTTTCCCCGCGAAGGCG
>JAJNQF010000348.1 GCA_021154945.1 Sphingomonas sp. | reverse complement strand
CGCCTTCGGCGCCACCTCCCCCTGGCGGAGGAGGATCGCTCAGCGTCTCTCACTCCCCGGTGGGAGAGGTGCGAAGGGCTTGAACTCCCCTCCCGGACAGCCGATGTTAGCGGTTCACTGGGGCATAAGAGAGATTTCCATGCACAATCCGTTCGAGACCGGCGATTTCGCGAGCCCGTTGGCCAGCGCCGGGCTCGGCCTGCAGCAGACGCAAGCAGGCCTGGTTCCCATCGTCATCGAGCAGTCGAACCGCGGCGAGCGCTCTTTCGACATCTTCTCGCGCCTGCTCCGCGAGCGCATCATCTTCGTGACCGGCGGCGTTGAGGACGGCATGGCCTCGCTGATCACCGCGCAGCTGCTCTTCCTCGAGTCCGAGAACCCGAAGAAGGACATCTTCATGTACATCAACTCGCCGGGCGGCGTCGTCACGGCGGGCATGGCGATCCATGATACGATGCGGTACATCCGCCCGCGCGTCGGCACCGTCTGCATCGGCCAGGCCGCGTCGATGGGCAGCTTTCTGCTCGCGAGCGGCGAGCCCGGCATGCGCGTCGCGATGACCAACGCACGCATCATGATCCATCAGCCATCGGGTGGAGCACAGGGCATGGCCAGCGACATCGAGATCCAGGCACGCGAGATTCTCCGCATCCGCAAGCGCATGAACGAGCTGTATTCGCAGTATACCGGCCAGCCGATCGAGGAGATCGAGCGCCGGATGGACCGCGATACGTTCCTCGAAGCGAACGAAGCGAAGGATTTCGGCCTGGTCGACGAGGTGTTCGACAAGCGTCCGGCACCGGCGGATGATGCTGCAAAACCCGCTTAACCGACACTGGCATGGGGCGAATCGTAAACCCTGCCGGTTTATTTGATTGTAGGAACTCCGGGGTGCGTTACGGTAGCGGCCCCGGAAACGGCACGTGCACCGACATGCGCGAGAGGTGATTGAATGACGAAGCTGAGCGGTGGCGACTCGAAGAGCACCCTCTATTGCTCGTTCTGCGGCAAGTCGCAGCATGAGGTACGCAAGCTGATCGCGGGTCCAACCGTGTTCATCTGCGACGAGTGCGTCGAACTTTGCAACGACATCATCCGTGAGGAGACGAAGTCCGCGCTGGTGTCCAAGAAGGATGGCGGCGTGCCGACTCCGCAGGAGATCTGCGACGTCCTTGACGATTACGTGATCGGCCAGAAGCGCGCCAAGCGCGTGCTGTCGGTGGCGGTGCACAATCACTACAAGCGGCTCAACCACGGCGCCAAGGGTGCCGATGTCGAGCTGTCCAAGTCGAACATCTTGCTGGTCGGCCCGACCGGCTGCGGCAAGACGCTGCTCGCGCAGACGCTCGCTCGCATCCTCGACGTGCCGTTCACGATGGCCGATGCGACGACGCTGACCGAGGCGGGTTACGTCGGCGAGGACGTCGAGAACATAATCCTCAAGCTGCTCCAGGCATCCGACTACAATGTCGAGCGGGCGCAGCGCGGCATCGTCTACATCGATGAGATCGACAAGATCTCGCGCAAGGCCGAGAACCCCTCGATTACGCGCGACGTGTCGGGCGAGGGCGTACAGCAGGCTCTGCTGAAGCTGATGGAAGGCACGACGGCGTCGGTTCCTCCGCAGGGCGGGCGCAAGCATCCGCAGCAGGAATTCCTGCAGGTGGACACGACCAACATCCTGTTCATCTGCGGTGGTGCGTTCTCGGGTCTCGAGAAGATCATCGGCGATCGCCTCCAGGGTAAGTCGATCGGTTTCGGCGCGTATGTCGCGGGGCCGGACGAGCGCAAGACTGGCGAGACGTTGAAGTCGGTCGAGCCCGAGGATCTGCTGAAGTTCGGGCTCATCCCCGAGTTCGTCGGTCGTCTGCCGGTGATCGCGACGCTCGAGGATCTCGATGTCGACGCACTGGTGAAGATCCTGAAGGAGCCGAAGAACGCGCTGGTCAAGCAGTACCAGAAGCTGTTCGAGATGGAGGACGTCGCGCTCGGCTTCACCGACGACGCGCTGGTGTCGGTCGCCAAGAAGGGCATCGAACGCAAGACCGGTGCACGCGGGCTTCGCTCGATCCTCGAGAGCATCCTGCTCGACACGATGTTCGACCTGCCCGGCATGGACGGCGTCGACGAGGTGATGATCGACAAGGACGTGATCGAAGGCCGCAAGGAACCTATTCGGGTTTATGCCGAGAAGAAGAAGACCGGCGACGCTGCTTAAGCGGAACTGGTTCGAGACACGGAAGATGGCGTCGAGCGATCGGCGCCCTTTTTCGTTTTGCCCGAGAGAGCGGGGTCAGCAAATGCCCCGTCATCCTGACGAAAGTGAGGACCCAGGGTCCGGCACGCAGGTCTTGGTCGCTCTGGTTGCCGACTTTCGTCAGAACGGGCGGCATCGGTGCGGCGGAGATCGCTTTGATCCTCCCCTGCAAGGGGAGGTGGCAGCGCGGAGCGCTGACGGAGGGGTGACCCGCTCTCGATAGGCCATCACCCCTCCGTCGCTTCGCGCCACCTCCCCTTGCAGGGGAGGATCTCTTGCCGAGCCTGATCGTCCGTCCCGTCGTCACCTATAATTGTGGGAATGCTGAGGGTGAATTTGACGCTACGTCTGCGAGGTCAAAAGCCGAACCCGCTCCAGATCCTTCGGACGCCCGAACAGCCTGAGCATCCCGGCTAACTCCGCGCGCTCTGGTACGTCGACAGCGCATCCTTCGACGAAGATCGGTACGCGCGTCCTCGGTAAAACCTCCGTCCACCCAGCCGACGTCGCAACATGAAACCCCGCCATGATCTCGACGACCAAGGGCGGCGTCTCCCACCGCCCGAACAGCGTCGACCGAAAGAGCGAACTCGCGCCATCCTCGATCGGAGCTATCCCAAGCCCATCCATCAGTCGTCGGGCGTCGCCCACGCTCATCAACAGATCGACATCGCCGACCTCGACCGGTCCGACACCGTGGAGTGCCACCGCCGCGCTGGAAATGACCCACCACGGGTCCTGCGCTTCACGCATCGCCGCCGCCGCCTTGACCAGCGTTTCGCGAAGATCGGGCGCCAACATCGCAGCAACCTATCCGATCCACCTCGCACCGCAATCGCCCCGACTCGGACCCTTATCGCCCCTCACGCATTCGTTATCCAAGTGGAACGAGGGAGCATGCATGACGATCGAAGTGGCCGACCGACCGACCGAACACGTGGCGGAGACGATGCCGGACCGGCTGGCGCTCCCGATCTGGACGCTGATCGCACCGGGCCTCGGCCTCGTCGCGGTCCTTGTCGGGCTCGCCAAGATGGGCACTCTCGGCACCGCCGCCGCCGTAATCGTGCTGATCGGCAGCGTGCTCGCCGCCGTCCACCACGCCGAGGTCATCGCGCACAAGGTCGGCGAACCGTTCGGGACGCTTGTCCTCGCGATCGCCGTCACCGTCATCGAGGTGTCGTTGATCGTCTCCCTGATGCTGTCCAACGCCGGCGACGCGACCACGCTCGCGCGCGACACGGTGTTCGCGGCGATCATGATCATCCTCAACTTCATCATCGGCATCTGCCTGCTGGCGGGCGCGGTGCGGCATCATGAGCAGCGTTTCACGCTGAAGGGCATGAC
>JAJNQF010000344.1 GCA_021154945.1 Sphingomonas sp. | reverse complement strand
CCGCCCGATCGTCTGGACCGGCATCGGCCTCGCGATCTTCCAGCAGTTCGTCGGCATCAATATCGTGTTCTATTACGGCTCGGTGCTGTGGCAGTCGGTCGGCTTCAGCGAAAGCGACGCGCTGCTGATCAACATCCTGTCAGGCTCGTTGTCGATCGTCGCCTGCCTGCTGACCGTCGCCTTGGTCGACAAGGTCGGGCGCAAGCCGCTGCTGCTGATCGGGTCCGCGGGCATGACCGTGACGCTCGCGATCGTCGGCATCTGCTTTGCCAGCGGTGCGATCGTCGAGGGTTCGCTGCGCCTCTCCGACCAGAACGGCCTGATCGCGCTGATCGCGGCCAATGCGTATGTCGTGTTCTTCAACCTGAGCTGGGGCCCGATCATGTGGGTGATGCTCGGCGAGATGTTCCCGACCCAGATCCGTGGTTCGGGGCTTGCGGTCGCGGGCTTCGCGCAGTGGTTCGCCAACTTCGCGATCTCGGTCAGCTTCCCGACGATGGCGATTTCGCTCGGGCTGTCGCTCACCTACGGCTTCTACGCGCTGTCGGCGTTCGTCTCGTTCTTCTTCGTGTGGAAGATGGTCTCCGAGACCCGCGGTCGCGAACTCGAGGACATGCCGGGCTGATGCTGCATCTCGAAGCAGGCGACTGGAAGGTCGCGCTCCAGCCGGAACTGGGCGGCACCATCGCCGCCCTCACCTACCAGGGCCGCGATGTGTTGCGCCCGACCCCAGCGGGCGCGACCAACCCGCTGGAGACCGCGTGCTTCCCCCTGGTGCCATATGCCAACCGGATCGCCGATGGGCGGTTCGTGTTTGCGGGGGAGGCGTATGCGCTGCCGCGCAATATGGAGGGACAGGATCATCCGCTCCACGGGGTCGGCTGGCTGCGTGGCTGGGACGTGGAGGCGTCGGAGGCGGACTCGGCGGTGCTGGTCCATCGTCACCAAGCCGATGCGGACTGGCCTTGGTCCTACCGCGCCGAGCAGCATGTTACGCTGGACGAATCCGGACTGCGCGTGTCGCTGTCGGTCCGGAACGACAGCGACCGGGCGATGCCGGCGGGCCTTGGGTTCCACCCGTATTTTCCGGCCGGCGAGGACACGCGGCTGAGCTTCGATGCGGGGTCCGTGTGGCTGGCCGACGACGCGATGCTGCCGACCGAGCGGACCGGGGCGACGCACTTCGCGGATTGGTCTCGGGGGGACGGCGTGGTGCGGTCGTCGCTGATCGACAACGCGTATGAGGGGTGGGACAAGGCGGCGACGATCGCGACGCCGGACGACACGATCACGCTGACCGGCGAGGGCACGCCGTATCTGCACGTCTTCACGCCGCCGGGGCTAGGCTTCTTCTGCGCCGAACCGGTGAGCGACATGCCGAACGCGCTGAACCTGGCGGACCCGACGATCCTGGCACCGGGCGAGACGCGGACGATCGCGATGGGGCTGACGGTGGCTCTGGGCTAGTCGGGCTACCGGCTTGTATCGTTGTGGAGCACCACCCCGGCGAAGGCCGGGGCCCCGTTGGGTTGGTCGCAGTACCTACGCACCGCCCTTCGTCAGCAACGTTCCCCCACTGGGCCCCGGCCTTCACCGGGGTGGTGCGTTTTGAACGAGCAGCGTGGACAACACAGCGATTGCCTAACCAAGCCCGCTACCGGGATCCCGCTCCCAAAATCCGTCACCCCAGCGGAAGCTGGGGTATCCTGCGGGGCGGATGACGCCTGTCACTCGGAGAGATCCCAGCTTTCGCTGGGATGACGGTTCGGGAGTGGGATGCTCCTGGATGGCGCGCGCGGGACATAAGGCGCGGGGTGATCCCGAGATCTCACCCTCACTTTGTCATCCTGACGAAAGTCAGGACCCAGGGTAACTCAAGCACAGCGCGCGTGACTCTGGATCCTAGATCAGGTCCAGGATGACGGGGAAGGAGGCGTGCACCAAACACGCGCGCCCTCCCCGGACCTTAGTGATTATGCCGAGGGGTCTTCGCCGAAATCCCGCGATACTTCACCGCGAAGTCGAGCACGCCGCCTTCGGCCAATTGCCCGGTTTTCTCGCGGTAGAGTTCTTCCCATGGCGTGTTGCTTTCCGGCACGGGCGGGAGTCCCTCGCCCCGCCGCCGTGCGATCTCTTCGTCGGAGACCAATGCGTCGCACGTCCCCGCGACCAGATCGATCCGGATCGTGTCGCCGGTGCGGATCCACGACAGCCCGCCGCCGACCGCACTCTCGGGCGACACGTTGAGGATCGACGGACTGTCCGACGTCCCCGACTGACGTCCGTCGCCGAGCGTCGGCAGCGCCAGCACGCCGCGCTGGATCAGCGCGTCGGGCGGCTGCATGTTGACGACTTCCGCCGAGCCCGGCCAGCCGATCGGCCCCGCCCCGCGGATCACCAGGATACAGCCTTCGTCGATCTCCAGCGCGGGATCGTTGATCCGGTGGTGATAATCGTCCGAGCCCTCGAACACGATCGCCCGCGCCTCGAACCGATCTTCCGCGCCCGGCGTCGACAGATAGCGCGCGCGGAATGCCGCCGAGATCACCGACGTTTTCATGATCCCGAAATCGAACAGATTGCCCTTGAGCACCAGGAAGCCCGCACGCTCCATCATCGGCGCGTCGAACGGCTTGATCATCTCGCGGTCGCGCGTTTCGCGCCCGGCGATGTTCTCGCCGATCGACCGCCCCGTGACGGTCAGGCAAGACGTGTCGAGCTTCCCGCCCGCGATCAGTTCGTGGAGCACCGCCGGCACGCCGCCCGCCCGGTGGAACCGCTCGCCGAGATACTTGCCCGCCGGCTGCATGTTGACCAGCAGCGGCAGGTCGTAGCCGTGATCCGACCAGTCCTCCGGGTACAGCGTCACGCCGGCATGCTGCGCCATCGCCATGATGTGCGGCTGCGCGTTGCTCGACCCGCCGATCGCGCTGACCACCCGGATCGCGTTGAGGAAGCTCTCGCGCGTCAGGATCTTCGACGGACGCAGATCCTCATATGCCATCTCGACGATCCGCCGTCCGGTCTCATATGCCATCTGCCCGCGCTCGCGGTACGGCGCAGGAATCGCCGCGCATCCGGTCAACGACAACCCAAGCGCCTCGGCGACCGCGTTCATCGTCGACGCCGTGCCCATCGTGTTGCAATGCCCGGCCGACGGCGCGCTGTCGGTGGCGCGGTTGAGGAACTCTTCCTCGTCGATCTCGCCCGCGGCCAGCTTGCGCCGGCTGCGCCAGATCACGGTGCCCGAGCCGACCAGCTCGCCATCATGCCAGCCATCGAGCATCGGTCCGCCCGACAGCACGATCGCCGGAATATCGACGGTCGACGCCGCCATGATGCCCGACGGCGTGGTCTTGTCGCAGCCGGTGGTCAGCACGACCGCGTCGATCGGATACCCGTACAGCGTCTCGACCAGCCCCAGATACGCAAGGTTGCGATCGAGCGCCGCGGTCGGTCGCCGGCAATTCTCGAAGATCGGATGGACCGGGAACTCCATCGCGATGCCGCCGGCGTCGCGGATCCCGTCACGAGTCCGCTTGGCGAGCTCGAGATGGATGCGGTTGCACGGCGAAAGGTCGCTGCCCGACTGTGCGATGCCGATGATCGGCCGGCCCGAGCGCAGTTCCGCCGGGGTCAGCCCGTAGTTCATGAAGCGTTCGAGATAGAGCGCGGTCATGTCCGAGCGGGCGGGATCGGCGAACCAGTCGCGCGATCGGAACGGCTTCACCGGTACACGGTCCACTGCAAACTCTCCTGAACGCGACGATTTATCTTGTGGGAGCGCTACCTTGCGAGGCGGGGCTCGGTCAAGCGCGGACCCGCGCCGGCGGACGCCGCCGTGGCGCCGCATCCGACTGTCGTCGTACCAGGGTATAGTCGAGCACGACATGCCGGTTGGCATCCTTGCCGCCGCCCCGCCGGTGCACGATCGCCGAGACGAGCAGGTCGACCGCCGCGCGCGACATATCAGCGATCGGCTGGTGGATGGTCGTCAGTTCGGGCCAGATCGTCGTCGCGAGCGCGCTGTCGTCGAACCCGCACACCGTCAGGTCGCCCGGCACGTCGAGCCCACGGCGATGCGCGACCGCCACGCTCGCCGCCGCCATGTCGTCGTTGCTCGCGAAGATCGCCGACGGAGGATCTTTCGCGTCGAGCAACTGCTCCGCCGCATCGAGCCCCGATCGATAGGTGAACAGCCCGCCGACGATCAGCGACGGATCCTCGGGCAGCCCCGCATCCGCGATCGCCGCGAGATAGCCCTCATGGCGCTGTTGGCTGGCGGTCTGGTTCGGATTGCCGATGATGAAGCCGACGCGCGCATGGCCGAGCCCGATCAGGTGGCGGGTCATCGCCCGCGCCGCCTCGAAATCGTCGATCGTCACCGCCGCGGTATCGGCAGGCGGCGATCCGGTCGCGACGACGACGGTCGGCACGCCCGCCGCGATCAGCGTGTCGAGCACGCCACGCGAGTCGCACAGCGGCGGCGGCAGGATCACGCCATCGACGCCGCTGCGGATCATGTGTTCGGCCACCTCGATCTCGTGATCGCCGATATCGCATTTCTCGACGACCAGCTGCACGTCGCTGCGGCTCGCCTGTTCGAGGCTGCCGACCAGGAACTCGCTGAGATAGGCCGAACTCGGATTGCTGTAGAGCAGTCCGATCCGCATCTGCCCGCCGCCCGCCAGGCTGCGCGCGGCGCGGTTCGGCGCGTAATGCAGCGTCGCGATCGCCGCGTTGACCGTCTCGCGGGTCGCGTCGCGGACCTTGGCCTCGCCGTTGATGACGCGCGATACGGTCATCGGCGATACGCCGGCGAGCGTCGCCACATCGGATATCGTCGGTGCGCCGCTCCGGCGTCCGGTTGCGGTGCGCGGCTTGCGCGGTTCTTTCCCCATGCCGGATGTTTAGCAGGGGATTACGACATAATCAGCCTGCAATCGTTATCCGGTGCTAGATGATCGGACAACTGGCGGAACGGCCAGAAATGGGCGGGAACGCGGGCTTGCGTGTTACCGCTCCCAACATTAGTCAGGCAGGGCTTCCGCGGGTCCCCGACACAGGGGGCGAGGATGGCCCAGGGGAGGATAAGCGGATGACGAGAGATCTGGTACGTGGGCTTCTGCTCGCGAGCGCAACGCTGGCAATACCCGTCGCGGTCGTCGCGCAGACCAGGCCCGCCGTCGTACCCAGCGCGAGTTCGGCTGCCACCGCCGGCGTGGCGCATCCCGCTTTGTGGCCAAAGGCGAAGAGCCCGGGCCTGATCGATCCGCGGACCGAGACGTTCGTCACCGACCTGATGGCGAAGATGACGCTTCGCGAAAAGATCGGCCAGATGATCCAGGGCGATATCGGCGCGATCACGCCCGAAGACCTGCGCAGCTATCCGCTCGGCAGCGTCTTGGCGGGAGGCAGCTCCGCTCCGATCGGCGCCAAGGACCGCGCCCCCGCCCCCGCCTGGATCGCCACCGCGCGTGCATTCAACGCAGTCGCGATGACCGCGCGGCCCGGCCATGTCGCGATCCCGCTGATGTTCGGCGTCGATGCGGTCCACGGCAACAACAACGTCGTCGGCGCGACGCTATTCCCGCACAATAGCGCGCTGGGGGCGGCGCACGATCCCGATCTCATCCGCCGGATCGGTGCCGCCACCGCGCAGGAGACCGCCGCCGCCGGGATCGACTGGGCATTCGGCCCGACGCTGGCGGTGCCGCAGGACGATCGCTGGGGCCGCACGTACGAAGGCT
>JAJNQF010000339.1 GCA_021154945.1 Sphingomonas sp. | reverse complement strand
CTCGACGGCATATACCGTACCATTGTCATCGTCCTTCACCGGCGACAGGTAGCGATAGAGCAGCGAAACCGTCACCGGACCGGTCGAATAGGTCGTGCGGGCCGACAGGCGCCACTTGGCGTACGGGTTGCCGCACGTCGTGCCGAACTTGCCCGCACAGTTGATCGTCAGGTCGGGGATCGATGCGAGCGGGTTGTAGTTGAACGCGATCAGCCGCGTGCCGCTTACCCTGAAGTCAAGCTTGCTCGTTTCGCTGCCGAATGCACCGAAGTTCAACGGCAGGCCGTACCGCGCCTCGAAATCGACGCCGCGGGTGGTCACGCCACCGGTGTTGGCCAGCGTGTTGACGGCATCGGTGATCGCATAGCTGTTGCCGTCGCGCGGCAGCGACGAGCAATAGCTGGCGTTGTACGGCGTGTAGTTGTTGTCCGCATCGCCATAGCAGGCACGGATGAGGTTGGTGGTGCCGACCGTCGAGATGTAGTTCGCGATCTTGATCTTGTAATAGTCGGCCGTGAACGAGAAGCCGGGCAGGAAGCGGGGCTGGAGGACGATGCCGGCGGTGTACGTGTCCGACGTTTCCTCGCGCAGTGCCGGGTTGCCGCCGTTGATCGTCTGGATCTGCGTGCTGCCACCGTCATAAGCGGTACCGATCAGCGAGGCGGGAACGCCGGTCGAAAGGCAGCTTGCGTTGAGGTTGGTGTTGGTCACGGCAACCGCGGTCGTGCAGGGATCCGTCGCCGCCGGGAAATCCTGCGACGAACCGCTGTAAAGATCGTTCACGGTCGGTGCGCGGACGGCCCGCGAATATTGCCCCCGCAGCGAGATGTCGTCGATCAGCGACCAGACGACGCCACCCGAATAGGTGTTCACCGACTTTGCCGCGGTCGAATAATAGGAATAGCGATACGCGCCATTCACTTCGAGCTTCTTGATCAGCGGGATATCGGCGAGCAACGGGACGGCGACTTCGGTATAGGCTTCCTTCACGTCGTAACCGCCGCTGAGCCCTTCGCCCGCGTTGAAGCCGACCACGTCGCCCGACGACAGCGCGAAATCGGGGCTATAGGCGCCTTGTTCGCGGCGATACTCGGTACCGAAGACGATGCCGACCGGACCCGCGCCCAGATCGAACAGGTTGCGGTTCGAGATCGACGCACTGGCGACCTGCTCGCTGATCGTGCTCGAGTTCTGCGTCGGGATCGAGATGAAGTCCGCGGCAGCCGAACTGATGTTGCCCGCACCGAAGATGTTCAGCGGGACGCAGCCGTTGCTGGGATCCGAACATACCAGGTTACCGCTGGAGTCATACGTGGTTTTGAGCGCCTGCAACACGCGGCTGCGCGACACGTTGCCGGTCTGGGTCTCGGTCGCGCGGGTACGCGAATAGCTGTAATACGCGTCGTAGTTCCAGCCGCCGCCGATATCGCCATTGGCACCGAGCACCGCGCGATATGCCGTGTTGTCGTTGTTCGAGACACGCGCACCGACCTCGGTCAGGCGGCGATAGATCGTCGAGGTCACATAGCCGTCGCCATCGGTATCACGACCGCGCAGCAACGCCTGCGAGCTGGGCGACAGGAACGACGAATCGACGTCGAGTTCGACCGAGCCGGTGAACGGCGTCGGCGCGAGCTGGTTCTTGACGCGGTTGTTGATCAGCTGACCTTCGGCATAGACGTTGAACACCTTGCTGACCTCGTAATGCGTCTGCGCGCTCATGAGGAACCGCTCCTGCGGGACCTGCAGATAGTTCGAGGGCGCATAATTATACGCGTCGGTCGCCGAGTTGTACGCCGAGTAGCTGCCGTCGGTCTCGAACTTGCGGTTGACGCCGCCGAGCGCGAAGCGGGTGCCTTCGATCGAGCCCGAACCGCCAGCGATCAGGCCGCCCGCGCCGTCGTCGACCAGAGCCTGGCGCGAATAATCGCGCGCCGACTGGAGGATGCCGTTGCGCTTGGTGTAATCGAAATAGATCGTCGCATTGCCGCGGCCGTCTTCGAAATTGCCGCCGAGCAACAGGTTGCCGTTGAAGTTGCCGCCGTCGCCGGCTTCGTTGATTCGGTAGTTCGCGTTCGCCTGGACGCCGCTGAAGTCCTTCTTCATCACGAAGTTGACGACGCCCGCTATCGCATCCGAGCCGTACACTGCCGAACGGCCGCCGGTGACGATGTCGACGCGCTCGATCAGCGCCGAGGGTATGGTGTTGAGATCGACGACCTGGTTCGAGTCATAGGCGACGTAGCGACGGTTGTTGACGAGGACGAGCGTGCGCGTCGAGCCGAGACCGCGAAGGTCCGCCGTCGCGACGCCGCCGCCCGGGTTGTTCGAGGCGCCGGTCGTGCTGGGGATCAACTGCGGAAGGTCCTTCAGGACGCTCTCGACGTTGATCTGGCCCGACAGCGCGATTTCCTTGGCGCTGACCACCGAGATCGGCGACGCCTGACGCAGGCTTTCACCGCCAAGCCGCGAGCCGGTCACGACGATCGTGTCGCCATCCTCGGGCGCCGCCTGATCGGTCGCCGTATCAAGCGATGCGGCAGGCGATGTCTGCTCCGTGGCCTGCGCCCAGACCGGCGTGGCGATCCCAAGCAGTAGCGTAGACGCCAGAAGGCGCTTGCGAAAATCCAGACGCATGTCGATACTCCCTGAACCGCAATCCCATGTATTGCGGCATTTTTGTGCGATTACGGATTGGTTCCGTCGCCGATATCTGAAGCGCGTCTGAATGTTCGACAATCGTTAAAGTATCTTCGAACCGTCATCGTCGTGATGTGTTGTATGGTCGGCACGGTTTATAACGGTCCATTGCCGATCTATACATTTGGTGACTGGTGCGTGTCATGGGATTCACATTGTGAACATGCACGAAACATATACCGGGGGTGCACGTCGGCTGCCGGCTGCCGCGATCGGCGGTATTGAACGAACCGCGCGTCGGGGCTAGCGGCACGGCATCATGTCGATCGCCACCAACGCCCCCAAGTCCTTGAACTGGCAACAGCCTTTGCCCGGGCTGCGGGTCGTAAAACGTGGCGACGTGCCGATCACGCGCGTCCAGATCTATGGCCAGCGGTGCAGCGGGACCAACCTCGTGACGCGCGCGATCGAGGCGAACATGCCCGGCGTCGCGATCACCGAGGCGTTCGGGTTCAAGCATTGGTTCGTGCCGCCGCAGACGCTGTTCGTGAAGGATACGCTGGTGCTGGTGGTGGCGCGCGATGCGTATGACTGGGCGCGCAGCCTTCACCGCCAGCCGTGGCATGCGCATCCCGAGCTCAAGGCAAAGCCGTTCGACGCGTTCATCCGCAGCGACTGGCACAGCTATTGGGACGATCATTTCGGGCATATCGAGCCCGGCCACCCGATGCACGGCGACGAGATGCTGCACGAGCGCGATCCGGAGACCGGCGAACGTTTCGCCAATTGCATCGCCAAGCGGACCGCCAAGCTTCGCCATTGGTCGTCGCTGACGAACCGCGCGCACAACGTCGCGCTGCTGGGTTACGATGCGTTCTCGCGCGATCCGGCCGCGTTCGTGACGGCGCTGGCGGCGGTCGCGGAAATCGAGCGGCGCGAGCCGTTCGTGCCGATCACCAGCTACAAGGGGCAAGGCCATGCGCCCTATGTGCCGACCGCGTATCCCGATCTGGCGGCGGAGGATGCGGCGCATATCGCGGCTTGGCTCGATCCCGATGTCGAGGCGGCATTCGGGTTGAGCGCCGACTATGCTGATCGACATCAATCGCCTTCGCGCGCGGCTCCGGTACAGCGATCGGCATGAGCCAACCGATCACGTTCTTCATCCATCACCAGGGTCGCGGCCACGCCAACCGCGCGATGGCGATCATTCGCGAACTTCCGCCCGAGCGCGCGGTGACGATCCTGACCGCCAGACCGTCGCTGTTCGACGGCTTCGAGCGGCCGATCACGATCGCGGCGCTGCCCGACATGATCGGCGCGCCCGTGCCGACCCCGGGGCTGTTCGCACAGGCCACGCCCGAGGTGATGCATTGCGTCCCGCTCGGGGTGTCGAAGACGCGGGCGACGATGCGGACGATCGTCGATCATCTCGACGACGTCGATCCGGCGCTGTTCGTGGTCGACGTGTCGGCGGAGATCGCGCTGCTCGCGCGGATCGCCAGTGTCCCGGCGATCAGCATCCGGATGCACGGCGACCGGCTCGATCCGGGGCATCTCGGCGCGTATCAGGCGAGCGTCGGCCTGCTCGCGCCCTTCGGCGAAGCGCTCGAGCAGGGCGACACGCCGGACTGGGTACGCGCCAAGACATGCTACGCGGGCGGCCTCTGCACGACGGTCGATCCGGTGCCGACCAAGGCCGAGGCGCGCGCCAAACTCCGCCTAGATCCGGATCAGGAAATTGTCGTCGTACTCACCGGTGGTGGTGGGGCGGGCACACCGTATGCGCCGCTGACGATGGCGGCGCGGGCGGTGCCGGATGCGTTGTGGCTGGTGCTGGGGCCGGTCCACCGCGAGGGGCATGAGACCGACTTCGGCAATCTGGTCGAGCTGGGCTGGGTGCCGGGCGTGACCGACCACATCGCCGCGGCCGACGTGGTGATCGCGTCGGCGGGCGACAACACGGTGCACGAGATCGCACGGGTCGGGCGGCCTTATGTGTGCGCGCCCGAGTGGCGGTATTTCGGCGAGCAAACACGCAAGGCGGAACGGCTCGCGGAGCTTGGGGCGGCGGTTGCGCTGCCGGCGTGGCCCGGGGCGTTGGCGCCGTGGCGGGGGATTCTGGACGCTGCGAAGGCGCTCGATCCCGGGGCGCTGGCCGGGTTGTATGACGACGACGCGGCGAAGGTCGCGGCGGCGTATCTGGAAGGGCTGGCGGTTTCTCTCTGGGCGGCGGAATAGGCGCGCTCCGGGGGGTAAACGATCCTTTCCAGGCAGGGGGAGGTGGCACCCAAGGTGACAGAGGGGGAGGACAGGAAACAGATGTGTCGCCAACCGCCCCCTCCGTCTGGCTGACGCCAGCCACCTCCCCCTGGCGGGGGAGGATCGAGACGTAACTGCCTTCCGTGTTTGTCCCCGCCATCTCTCGTCCTCCCCCATCATCCAGCGAAAGCTGGGATATCGTCATGGGACTTCCGTCGGCTGCAACGCGGGAGACCCCAGCTTTCGCGGGGGTGACGTATTGGGAGCCGGCGCACTCAAGAGGCGATCGAAGCCACGCACACCTCGCATCAACTGAACAACGTCTCCGGCGGCATCCTCGAAGCAGCGACCTCCGCTTCAGTTGGCTGGCGCAAGACCGTAATCGTATCCGCATCCCACGCGATCAGCCCGCGCTCGGCAAACTGCCGGAGCCAATAGTCCATGCACCACCGCCCCCAGGTCGCACGGAACAGCCGCGCATTGCGGACGATCGCGTCGAAATGCTGGTAGGCGGGCGTGTGGACGACGTGATGCTGGTGATACGCACGCGCGCCACCGATCCACCACATCGGCACGCCGGCACGCTCGAGGCGTGCGGCGAAGTCGGTTTCCTCGCCGCCATAGCCGACATAGCGCTCGTCCATGCCCCCTGCCCGCGCCCAGTCCGAAGCAGACAGCGCGAACGACAGGCCCCAGAGTTCGCCGTGGCTTGGCGTAGGACGAATTTCGTCGATCGCGATCGGTGGCTTGGCAGGGTGGCGCACGCCGATCCGGTCGAGCGCAACGACGTCGATCGCGCCATCGATCGCCCCCGCCGGAAGATACAGCACCTCGCCGAGCCGAATGCCGCCCGGCCAACCTGCCGTCTCGGCATAGCGCGCGACCAAGGTCGGCGACGGCACGCAATCGACGTCGAGGAAGATCAACTGCTCGCCGATCGCCGTCGCCGCGGCACAGTTGCGGGCAGCGGCCAATGGCATCTCGTCGCCCTCGACGAACACCGTACGCACTGGAAAATCGGTAGCCGGCAGATCGGCGTGCGGCGTGTCCTGCATATACGCGATCACCAGTTCGTCGGGTTTGCGCGTCGATGCGTTCAGCCCGGCGATCAGGTTGACCAGATGCGCGCGGCGGCCGCGGACCAGCGTCAGGACGCTGACGCTCACGACGCCTGCTTGATCCGTTCGCCGTCTCCGCCCGCGGCACGGAAATACGCCACGCCTTCGATCACCCCGCGGGCGTGGTGGCCGACCGCGACATAGCCGTGCGCAAGGTCCGCGCGCGTGCCGAGGCCGTCGGAATAATTCGCGACGATGATGGCGTGCCTCGACGAACGCAGCATCTCGATATCGTTGCCGCTGTCGCCCGCGACGATCACCTGGCGCGGTTCGAGGCCGAGGCGGCGGCGGACATGCTCGACCGCCGTCCCCTTCGACGCGGCATGCGGCAGGACGTCGAGATAGCGGCCATGGCTTTGGATGATCGAGCAGCTATGGCCATGCTCCGCCAGCAGCGCACGCACACGTTCGGCCGCCGCCATGTCGCCGTCCGCGAAATAGCTGAGCTTGAACCGGCGCTGCTCGAGCGGGCTTTGCGGGGTCAGCCCCGCATATTGCCCGATCAACGCGGCGACCGCCTCGCGATCCCATCCCGCAGCGATGATCCCGTCCCATTCGGTGTCGCGATCGTACACCGCGCCGCGCACCGTCCGGTAATAGATTTCCGAGCCGACCGACGTGATCAGGATCTCGGGGCGTGGCGCGTCGTGCTGGCCGAGCACCGCCATCGCACTGTGGAAGCTGCGCCCGGTGGCGATCGCGAACGCGACGTCGGTCTGCGCCTCGTGCCAGGCCGCGAAGTCGCCGACACCCTGCGCGCAGCCGATCAGCGTTCCGTCGATGTCGGACACCAACAGCAACGCCGTTTCGCGCTCGGCGACCGGTGGTGCGGAGGCGCCGATGACCTCTTCGAGCAGCCCGACATAAAGCTGCACGTGACGGTCCCAGTCGTACGCCCGGATCGCGACCGACCCGGCTGCCGAATAACGCGACCAGAGCGCTGGATCGTCGAGGATCTTCAGGATCGCATCGGTGATCGCGGTCGACGAGCGCGGATCGACGAGGATGCCGTTGCCGCATGTCTCGACGATGTCGTTCGGACCACCGCTGTCGGTCGCGACCACCGGCAGGCCGCTCGCCGCCGCTTCGAGCAGGGTCAGACCGAACGGTTCGTTGAGCGCCGGATTGACGAAGATACCGCGTCGGGTGCGCGCGTAGGCATATACTGCGGCAATATCGTCGGGACGATGCTGCTTGGGATAGGCGACCTTGCCGTACAGGTCGTAGCGGTCGATCAATTGTAGCAGTTCGGCGATGTTGTCGCGGATCTCCGGCTCCAGCGTCGCACTATCGTCGCGTGTGCCCGCCAGGATCACAAGGTTCGCCGCGGCCTGCAACGCGGGCGAGCGGCCATAAGCGTGGACGAGCGCGGCGAGGTTCTTCTTGGTCACAGGACGCGCGATGGCGAGGATCACCGGCTTGGAAGGATCGTCGAGGAACCGGTCGATCAACGCATCGACGCGCGTGTCGGTGCGGCAGTTCGCGAACTGCTTGAGGTCACTGCCGGGGGCAAACACGCGGATCCTGCCGGGATCGTAGTTCGCATAATCCGCGTACTGGACCTCGGCCTCGTCGCGCGACGATGCGATGATCGCGGCGGCGCCGGCGATCGCCTCTTCTTCGATTGCGATCCGGCGATCGAGCCCGGCGGTCTCCGCACAGTCGCGGTCGAACGCGGCCAGCTTCACGCGGCCCAGCGAGTGCGCGGTGAACACATACGGTATGCCGGTACGTGCCGAGACACGCGCTGCGATCAGCCCGGCATCGGCATAATGTGCATGCATGACATCGGGCACCTGTTCGAGCGTGGCGATGTGCGCGACGAGGGCCTCGACCAGGCTGTCATGCTCGGTCCACAGGTCTTCCTTGACCAGATAGGCCTCGGACTCGGTGGGGAGGCGGACGATTCGCGTGGTGCCGTCGATCGTCTCGACAGGCTCGGCATAGCATTCGGCATAGACGGCGTGGCGGAACGCGCGGGTAACGATTTCCATCCGGTCGATCGCGGGATTTCGACCGCTGGCGGCGACCAGATCGAGCAGATAGCGGATATGGCCACCGGTATCGGCGGTGATTCCGTATTCAACGTCGGTTGCGCGTAAACATCCCTGCAACGCGATATGAAGTACGAACACCCGTCCCCCGTTCATCTGCAATTCACCCAGGGAACCCCTCGCGGGGTTGCCGAGTTCCGGGCCGATGACCCTCGAAACCCCTGTATTGACGCAGATTAGTACGTTCTATTCGGCGCACCGTTCGGCTTGCGACTGCGCATCGTGAGGATCGCTCTACTCACCTGGGCCTATCCCCCTGAAAAAAGCGGACTTACGCGCGCGGCTCGCGAGATTGCGCAATCGCTGGCGGATGCTGGCAACGACGTCTGTGTATTCACGATGGATCGGCGCGAAGACAGCCGCGACGCCCGGGTTTCGGTAATCGGGTGCGGCTTGCGTGAGGGGTCCTTCGCCGCCGGGCTGAGGAAGGTGGCGGGGATCGGCCATCTCGTCGCGCCGCTGGCCTTCCGTAGAGCGGTGGCACGCGAGCACCGCCGCGCACCGTTCGACATCGTCGAGGCGACCAACTGGTACGCACCCGGTCTGGCGATCGCGCTTGCCGGCCCCGCGCCGCTGGTGACGCGCAACTCCACGCCGGCGGCTACCTCGGCGGAGACCGTAACGAGCCTGCGCGACCGGTTCGATCGCCGCGCCGCCATGCTGGCGGAACGCATCGCCGCGCGCTTTAGCAAGGCGCTGATCTCGAACACGCAGCTTCACGGCGACAAGATCGCGGATTTGTACGGCGTCGCGGCGCCTAGCGAGGGCCCGCGGCACGCGGTGATTGGCCTGAGCCTGCCGCCCGAGATCGTCGCACGCGGCTCTGCGGCGCCCTACCCGCTCGGCGAGCCGATCGACCTGCTGTTCGTTGGCCGCGACGAGCATCGCAAGGGCTTCGACGCGTTGATCATGGCGCTGCGCATCCTGTCGCGTCGCGCGGATGCCGGGATGCGCGATTTCCGGCTGACGATCGTCGGCGTACGCGCGGAGGACGTCGGCGCGATCCCGGCATCGGCGCGTGCGCGCCTGACCTGCCACCACCGCGTCGACGAAGCGGCGCTGCATGACCTGATGGAGACTGCGCACGTGATCGTCGCCCCGTCGCGGTACGAGAGCTTCGGTCTGGTGTATCAGGAGGCGATGATGTTCGGCCGCCCGGTCGTCGCCTGTGCGGAAGACCCCAGCGCGCGGCTGTTTATCGGCGAGAGCGGCGCCGGATTGCTGGCGAAGACCTGCACCGGCGACGATCTGGCGACGCAGATCCAGCGGCTGATCGAAGACCCGGTGTTGCGCGCGCATTACGCAGCGGCAAGCCGCCGGGCCGCCGGAATGTTCACGCGCGACACGCTCGCCGCGCAGACGATCGCGGTCTATGGCACTGCGACGGGATCGAAGGGAGCGAGCAGCAACGTCTCGTCCTCGGGCCTGCCGGCACCGGTTGACATGGCCTCGTAGATCCGCGTGCGCTCGCGCACCCGCTCGCCGTCGAGCCGATGTTCGAGCGCGCCGGCCAATGCGAGCGAACTCTCGACGAACGGTACGACCGGCCGCTCATGAACGCGTCCGGCAAAACGGATATCGCTCCGGTTCAGACGATACTGGATGTCTGGATACGACGCGGACTGGACGCCATCGACGAGGTTGCGGCGCGGAAGGCCAAGCGAGCGCAACCCGTCGCGGTCCGCCGCCGCGACCAGCCAGCCCAGCGCGTCGAGCAAGGCGGCATCGGGACGCTCGTCGGTGTCGATCTGCATTATCCAGCGGGTCCGCATCATATCCTGGAGGCGGTTGCGTTGCGCGGCGAAATCGCCTGCCAGCGGGTGGTGGGCAACCTCGATCCACGGGATCTGCGCGGCAAGCCCGCCTGCTTCGTCCGCCGTGCCGTCGAGAAGCACGACGATCCGGGCAAAGGCGCCGCGATAGTCGGTCGCGATCTCGACGATATCGGCCGCGTCGGCGGCGCGCGCCATGATTCCGAGCCCTATCTTGTGGGGCTCGGCTTTCGCCCGGCTAGAATGCGCTCGGGCGGGACTATAATCCGGCGGGAACCGTGCATCGCCTTCGACGTGTGCGATGGGCGTAACCTCGAACCCGAAGCGCCAGGCCGCGTTGCGCAAACCCGCCGGGTCGAGCGTCCACTGCTCGGCCGGGTCGAGCTTCAGATCGACGATGCCGCTTTCGAGCCGTGCGACGATGTCGCGTGACACTTCGCCGACCTCGTTCACGTCGCGTACCATCAGGCGGCAGTGGCTACACTCGGACCAGTTGTCGCGCGCGAGCCAGTCCCAGTTGCCACAGATCGAGCATCGTAAGCGCATGGGTCAGGCAACCCCCGGCGTGCGCGCGTAGTTCCCATGCCGCTCTCCGGCACTCGGCCTATCGACTTACCGCCGTCATCCTGACGAAAGTCAGGACCCAGAGCCGTGCAGGACAGCGCTCGTTACTCTGGGTCCTGACTTTCGTCAGGATG
>JAJNQF010000332.1 GCA_021154945.1 Sphingomonas sp. | reverse complement strand
CCCCCCTCCCTGAAAGGGAGGGGCCGGGGGTGGGTAGGCCGGCTCGGGCCACCGACCCCCGCATCATAACCCAACCCACCCCCAACCCCTCCCTTCCCGGGAGGGGCGCAAGTCGTGGCTGATTTCGACTATATCGCGATCGACACCAAAGGCGCCGAACGCCGCGGCCACGTCGCCGCGCCCGACATGGACGTCGCGCGCGCCACCCTCGACGCGCGTAAATTCTACGTCGTGAAGATCACCCCCGGCGCCCCACCACAGGCCACCAAGGGCCGCCCGCTGTTCGGTCTCCAGCTCGGCACGCCGAAGATGTCGGGCAAGAACCTCACCCTCTTCACCCGCCAGCTCGCCACGCTCAACCGCGTTTCCCCGCTGGAGGAGTCCCTCCGCACCATCACCCGACAGACCGAGCAGGACAGCGTCCGCACCATAGTCCAGCACGTCCACGCCGGCGTCGTCGAAGGCCGCCGCCTCGCCGACGCGATGGCGCGCGAACCCAAGAGCTTCCCGCCGCTCTACCGCGCGATGGTGTCGGCCGGCGAAAGCTCGGGCTCGCTCCCGACCATCCTCGACCGCTTGGCGGCCCTGCTCGAACGCCAGGCCGAGATCCGCGGCAAGCTCATCACCGCGCTGGCCTATCCCTCCATCCTCGCGCTCGTCGCGCTAGGGGTAGTGACCGCACTGATGATGTTCGTCGTCCCCCAGGTGGTCGAGCAATTCGACACCGTTGGCCAGCAATTACCGTTACTTACGCGCATGGTGATGGCCTTCTCGGCATTCCTGGTCGGCTATTGGTGGGTGATCGTTCTTGGCCTAACCCTGTCTAACCTTCTTTTGTGGCGCGCCCTCAAGGACCCCACCTTCCGCCTCGCCTTCGACAGCTGGCTGCTCCGCATTCCGATGCTTGGCCGCCTGATCCGAGACCTCCACGCAGCCCGCATGGCGCGCACGCTTGGCACGATGGTCGCCAGCCGCCTGCCGCTGCTCGACGGCCTCAACCTCACCGCCAGCACAATCCATAATCGCCGCCTGCGCCTCGCCTCTGACCAGATCGTCGACGCGATTCGCGGCGGCGGCTCGCTGTCGGCCGCGATGCGCCGCGCAGGCGTGTTCCCCCCGCTGCTGACCTATCTCGCAGCATCGGGCGAAGCCGCCGGTCGCCTCGACGAGATGCTGGAGCGCGCCGCCGACTATCTCGAACGCGAGTTCGACCGCTTCACCGCCACCGCATTGTCATTGCTCGAACCGCTGATCATCGTCGTGATGGGCGGCATCGTTGCGACGATCGTGCTATCCATCCTGCTCCCGATCCTCCAGCTCAACACGCTGGCCGGACAATGAGGTCGTACATGCGTCCAGAAGACAAAAAGAAGCGCCGCGAGGCAGGCTTTACCCTCGTCGAGTTGATGGTGGTGATCGTCATCATCGGCCTGCTCGCGACGATCGTCGCGCTCAACGTGCTGCCGTCCGGCGACACCGCGCGGATCCAGAAGGCCAAGGCCGACATCGCCCAGATCGAGGGCGGCCTTGAACTCTACAAGCTCCAGAACATGACCTTCCCCAACACCTCGCAGGGCTTGAACGCACTGGTCAGCGCGCCCGCGGGCCTGACCGATCCCTCGCGCTATCAGCGCGGCGGCTATCTCAAGAAGCTGCCGAACGATCCCTGGGGTCGCCCGTATCTCTATGCGTCACCCGGCACGCACGGCGAGGCCGATGTCTGGACCTTCGGGGCCGACGGCAAGGAAGGCGGCGAGGGGATCGATGCCGATATCGGTAGCTGGCAATAAGCGCGAAGCCGGTTTCACGCTGGTCGAGCTGATGGTCGTGGTCACGATCATCGGCCTTGCATCCGCCGTCGCCGTCCTCGTCATGCCGGACCCGCGCGGCCGCGTGCTCGACGAGGCGACGCGCTTCGCCCTGCGCGCCCGTGCTGCGCACGACTCTGCGATCGTCGAGGCGCGGCCGGTGAGCGTCTGGATCAGCCGCGGCGGCTACGGTTTCGACCGGCGTTTGGCCGGAGGTTGGACGCCGATCGCGGAGAAACCGATGCGCGTCGAACGCTGGAACGACGGCACCAGGGCCAGTATAGGCGACGCCAGCGGTCGCATGCGCGTAACCTTCGACCCGACCGGGCTCGTCGACCGTCCTGCCGAAATCCGCCTCGACCGCGGCGGCGTCGCGGCGACCGTGCATATCGACGCCGACGGCAGCGTGCGCGCCGATGCGGGCTGAGCGCGGTTTTACTCTGATCGAGATCATGGTCGCGCTGGCCGTCTTCAGCCTCGCGGCGATGGCGCTCGTGCGTCTGGAAAGCGCGACGATCCGCGGCGCCTCGATCCTCGACGAAACGCTGGTCGCGCAGATGGTCGCCCGCAACGTCGCGATCGAGGCGGTGACCGACGCGCAACCGCCGACCGCAGGCCGCGTCACGGGCGTCGAGACGAACGGCGGCCAGGCCTGGACCTGGACCCGGCAGGTCAGCGCGCTCGGCGGCTCGCGCGTGCTGCGGATCGACGTGGTGGTCGCCGACCGTACCGGCACCCAACTCGGCCGCCTGACGATGGTCCGCCCCGCGCCCAACGTCGCGACTCCACAGGCGGCGACATCATGAGCGGGCGTCGTCGCGACACTGCAATCGGTACGGACGAGGTGGCGAAGTCGGCAGGCGAGGCGGGCTTTACGCTGATCGAGGTCATGGTTTCGCTGATGATCTTCGGGATGATCGCCGCGGCGGGCGTTGCCATTCTGTCGTTCAGCGTCAGGGCGCAGAGCTCGACCGGAGCCAAGCTCGACGATATCAGCGCGCTGACCCGGACGATGTCGATCCTCTCCGCGGACCTCGCCCAGGCGGCGAATCGCGTCACACGCGACGAAGCCGGAACGCGGATACCGGCGTTCGTCGGCGAAAGCGGATCGGGCGTCACGCCGATGCTCCGCCTCGTCCGCGCCGGCTGGAGCAATATCGACGGTACCGCACGGTCCAACCTGCAAAAGGTCGCCTACCGCGTCGATGCGGGCACGCTCCAGCGGATCGCCTATCCGATGATCGATGGTGCCCAGCCTCTGCCCCCGGCCGCGCTGCTGACGCGCGTGCGGCAGGTCGGCCTTCGCTACCGGATCGCCGGCGCCTGGAGCGATCGCTGGGACGGCGCAGGCGGCGCGCCCTTGCCCGACGCGATGGAATTGCGTGTCCAACGCGACGACGGGACGCAGTTTCGCCAGATGTTTCTGGTCGGCACCGGCTACACGCCGATGCCCGCCGACATCAGCGAGGCTAGTTCTCCGGCGACCCCCGCCTCGCAACAGGGGGCGTCCGGTGCGCCAAACTGATCCGTTGCCGTCGCGGGGTATTGAGCGGGGGGCAGAGCGGGGCGCCGCGTTGCTGACCGTGCTGATGCTGGTCGCGATCATCGCCGTGATGGCCGGCGCCGCGCTGGAGAAGCTGCGACTGTCGACGCGGTTGGCGGGGAATGCCGCGACCGGCGAACAGGCGCGTGCCTATGCGCTGGCCGCCGAGACGATGGCGCTCACCCGTATCTCAAACCTGCTCGGCCAGAGCTCGAAGCGGGTCACGCTCGCCGGTAATTGGAGCAACACCCCGTTCGGTCTGCCGGTCCCCGGCGGCTTCGCGACCGCGCGCGTACGGGATGGTGCGAATTGCTTCAACCTCAACAGCCTGGTGCGGATGACCGGACCCGGCGTCTACACGACGCAACGCGAGGCCCGCCCGCAGTTCGTCCGCCTGATGCGGCTCCTCGATGTGCCGGTACAGGTCGCCGAACAGGTCGCGGCAGGCACGGCGGACTGGATCGACACCGATCAGGATCAGCAGCAGATGGGGGCGGAGGACGGCGCCTATCTAGGTCGGGAGACGCCATATCGTACCGCCGGTACGCTGATGACCGACCCGAGCGAACTGCGGGCGGTGCTCGGCATGACCCCGGAAATCTACGCCAGGCTGCGGCCCTGGATCTGCACGCTGCCGATCGCGAAACCATCGCCGATCAACGTCAATACGCTGTTGCCCGAACAGGCGGTGCTGCTGGCGATGATGTATCCCGATACGCTGTCGATCGGCAACGCGCAGCAGGCGTTGCTGCGGCGGCCGGTCCAGGGCTATGCCGAGATCGGCCAGATGCAGACGAGCCTGTCGCTGCTCGGGGCTTCGACGATCGCGCCAGGCGCGGAAGCCACGGTCGTCTCGAAATGGTTCACGCTCGATATCGACGTGACGCTCGGCCGCACGCAAATGCAGGAACGTGCGTTGATCGATGCGAACAGGGTTCCCGCGCAGCTCGTATCGCGGCAATGGGGCGAGCCATCATGACGACGCTGTTGTTCCTTCCCGCCGGCGAGACCGGATATCGCTGGATGCGCGTCGTGGACGCGCGCGTGGTCGGGGAGGGGGAAGGAATTCCCGAAGCGATCGACGACGAGACGATCGCGGTGGCGCCGGCCGAGGCGGTGACGCTGCATTGGGCGGAATTGCCCTCCCGCTCGACGGCGCAGGCGACCGCCGCCGCACGGATACTGGCGGCCGAGGCGAGCGCATCGCCGCTCGTGGAACTCCATGTCGCGGTCGGGGACGAGGGCGCGAGCGACCGTCCGATCGGCGTCGTCGGTGCGGCCACGATGCGCGAGTGGCTGCGGATGCTCGCCGAAGCGGGCGTCGATCCGGTCGCCGTGATTCCCGCGCCGATGCTCCTGCCGCGGCCCGAAGAGGGGTACGCGCGCGCCGAGCTTGCCGGCAGCGGCGTGGTGCGCGGTACGTCGAGCGGGTTCGCGGACGAGGCGCGTCTGACCGAGCTCGTGACCGGGGGCAGCGCGCCGGCGACGATCGACCGCGACACGCTGGAAGCGGCGATCGTTGCCGCCGCCGCATCGCTCCCGCTCGACCTCCGCCAAGGCCCGTTCGCGCGGCGGCGCCGGTTCGCGATCGACTGGCGGCTGATCCGGCGACTGGCATTGTTGTCGCTGACGATCCTGGCGGTGACTCTTGCCATCTCGCTCGTTCGCATCGCCAAATACAGTTTTGGCGCGGATGCGTTGGAGGCGGAAGCCAATACGGTGGCCGTCACCGGCCTGCCGCGTGGCGAGACGGTTGTCGATGCCGCCCGCCAACTCGACGAGCGGCTGTCGCGCGTGCGTGGGCCTGGGCTCGGGTTCACCAATACGACGGCGGCGGCGTTTGCGGCGGTACGCGCTACGCCGGGGAGCGAAGTCACCGGGCTCGATTTTCAGGCGAACGGCGACCTGCGACTGTCTGTAGCAGTCGAGCGCGAGGCGTTGGCCACCGATCTCAAGCGCGCGCTGGAGTCGGCGGGCTTCACCGTCCGCGCGGGTGTGTTCCAGGCGGCGGCCGGGCGGGTGACGGGTGAACTTACGATCAGTCCAGCATCGGGGAGCGGACGATGACCGGCCTGAAGACTTGGTTCGAAGGGCGTTCGCTCAGGGAGCGGCGCCTGCTGCTCGTGATGGCCACGCTCGCGGTGCTCACGTTGCTGTGGGCGGTGATCATCCGCCCGGTCGGCGATGGTCTGTCGAGCGCCCGCGAACGCCACGCCAGCGCGGTGACGCGGCTCGGCGAGACTCGCGCGCAGGTTGCCACGTTGCGCGATATCCAGCGGACGCGCGCGACGCCGCTGACGGGGGCACTTGCCGACGTGGTGCGTGCCGAGGCCGATCAGGCCGGTTTCGCGCTCGCGTCGCTCGATCAGGATGGTGCAGACCGCGTCCGTGTCGGTATCCAGTCGGCGCGTCCTGCTGCACTGACCGCGTGGCTCGCGCGGCTCGAACGGCTCGGCATCCTCGTCGACTCGGTTACGATGACCGACAAGGGGGACAAGACCGTCGGCGTCGCGCTCACGTTGAAGGCGCGGGCGGCATGAGGCGGATTCGACTGCGGACCGGACCCGCGGCGTTGTTCGGCGGCATGCTGCTGATCGCGCTGATCGTCTTCCTGCCGATGCGCGCGGTACTCGGCTGGGTCGGTGTCGGTGACGAAGGGCTCGTCGCACGCCGCGTCTCGGGCACGATCTGGGGCGCGACCCTGACCGACACTCGGTTCGGCGATCTTGCGCTCGGCAACCTGCACGCACGGCTGTCGCCCCTGCCGCTGCTGGTCGGCCGCGCGACGATCGTCTTCGCCGGTCCCGAATCGGTATCTGCCAAACCTCTCACAGGCTCGGCAAGCGTCAGTCGCCACGGCTTCGGCGTCGACCACATGACCGCCACCGTCGCGACCGGTCGGTTGTTCGCACCGGTGCCCGTCTCCGCGCTCGATCTCGACGACGTGTCGGTCCGCTTCCGCGACGGGCAGTGCGAAGCCGCCGAGGGCCGCGTCCGCGCGACGCTGGCGGGCGAGGTCGGCGGGATCGCCCTGCCGCAGTCGGTGAGCGGCACCGCGCGCTGCGACGGCACTGCTTTGCTCCTGCCGCTCGCGAGCCAGTCCGGCACCGAAAGCATCGCGCTCAGGATCAAAGGGGCAGGGACCTACCGTGCCGAACTTTCGCTGCGCCCGTCCGATCCGCTGGCCGTCCAGAAGCTCGAACAGGCCGGCTTCGTAAACGGCCCGAACGGTTACCGTCTCGCCATCGAGGGACGATTTTGAGGCGTTTATGCAAGTCGGCGGTTGACGGGGACCGACGACCCCCGCTAGGGGCGACGCCTTCGCGGCGATCGTAGTTCAATTGGTTAGAGCGTCGGCTTGTGATGCCGGATGTTGCGGGTTCAAGTCCCGTCGGTCGCCCCATTATCTCAGTATTTTCGACGAGCCCCCGCACTGCGGGCGCTTTGGGCTGGTCAAACGCCCCAGAAAATAATATTTCGCCTCCCGGTAATTTTATTCCTCCTCAGGAGCCGGCGATGACAGCGGTTTGGGACCTTCCCGATTTCGACGACCACGAGGGCGTTCATGCCTTCACCGATCCCGAATCGGGCCTGCGCGCGGTAATTGCGCTGCACTCCACCAAGCTCGGGCCGGCAGCTGGCGGCACGCGCTTCTGGCATTATGCCGATAACGGTCGCGCGGTGACCGACGCGCTGCGCCTGTCGCGCGGCATGAGCTTCAAGAACGCGATGGCCGGGCTCGAGCTCGGCGGCGGCAAGGGCGTGGTCCTCGCGGCCAAGCCCGGCGATGTCATCACGACGGCGCAGCTCGAGGCGTTCGGCCGCGCGGTCGATTCGCTCGGCGGTCGTTACGTGACGGCGGAAGACGTCGGCATGTCCGAAGAGCGGATGAAGGTAATCGCTACGCAGACGCGCTACGTCTCGGGGCTGCCGGTCGCGAGCGGCGCTGCCGGCGGCGATCCCGGACCGTACACCGCGCTGGGTATCTATCTCGGCGTGAAAGCGGCGGCGGCTCGCGGCCTCGGCGCGACCGACATGAAGGGCGTGCGCGTCGCGATCCAGGGCGTCGGGTCGGTCGGCGGCGGGCTCGCGCGGTTGCTCGCCAAGGACGGCGCGGTGCTGACGCTGGCTGATGTCGACGAAGGCCGTGCACAGAAGCTTGCCGGTGAACTCGGCGCGACCGCGGTTGCGGCCGAGGCGATCCTGACGACCGAGGCGGATATCTTCAGCCCGAATGCGCTCGGCGCGATCCTGACCGAGATGTCGATCGCGGCGTTGAAGGCGAAGGTCGTTGCAGGCGGTGCGAACAACCAGCTGAGCGTGCGCGAGGACGGCGCGCGCCTGCATGCTCGCGGTATCCTGTACGCGCCGGATTATGTGATCAACGCGGGTGGGATCATCAACGTCGGTCTCGAATATCTGGGTCATGGTGACGAAGCCGAAGTGAAGGCACGGATCGCCCGTATCCCTGAGCGCCTGACCCAGGTCTGGGACGAAAGCGACCGCTCGGGCGAGCCGTCGTCGGACGTCGCGGACAGCATCGCCAAGCGCCTGATCGGTCGCTGAACCTAGGCGACCGTTGCTCGGGCCGAGGGCGCACGCTCCAGTTACTCCCGTCATCCTGACGAAAGTCAGGATC
>JAJNQF010000306.1 GCA_021154945.1 Sphingomonas sp. | reverse complement strand
CGATACCAGTCGGTATATAAACCTGACGTTCATCTAGTCAACAGACTTTTGTACCGGCCGGTATTTTTTTGCGCGGCGCGGTAGAAAGCGTGTCTATTTGGTTGGCCACATGAGCATGCTGGTCTCGACGAGCTGCTGGAGTTCGGTGCAGCTAGCGCCCGAGCCGGCCTGGATCGACAGCCCCTGCATGATCGCGAACAGGTAGCGCATCAGTGCATGCGACTCGAGCCCATCGGGGAACTCGCCCGCGGCCTTTGCTTCGTCGAACCGTTTCATCAGCGCGGCTTCCGACGACGCGCGGCGCTTGGCGACCTCGACCTTGATCGGCTCGGCTTCCGCACTGCAGGCGACGCTGCTGATGACACTCAGGCACCCCTTGGGATCGCAGGTGCTCATCTGCATCTGAAGCGCGCCACGGAGCAGGTTTTCCGCCACGGCACGCGCGGTCGGCGCGTCGAGCGCGGACGTCATATAGGCGAGCTTCTCGCGCTCGTAGAGGTCGAGCGCCTTGTGGAACAGCGCCTCCTTGTTGCCGAACGCCGCGTACAAGCTAGGCTTGGTGATGCCCATCTCCGCGGTCAGCTCGGCCATCGACGCGCCTTCGTAGCCGTTGCGCCAGAACACGCGCAACGCACCCGCGAGCGCTTCGTCGAGATCGAACTCGCGGGGGCGGCCCTTGGGGGCGGTGAGCGTGCAAAGCCTATTCATACCGTTCGGTATATAGGGTAAAACGGCAAAAGGTCCAGTGACTGGAATATGTTGCCGGGGCCGCCTGCCGTCCTGACGGGGTCGGCGTGGCGCAGGGCCCCGTCGGTGCAACCAAAGCCGGCCATACCGGTTGAAACTTCGACCAAATGGTAGCGCGATAGAGGAGCGAGACGATGGCGGACGACTTCAAGCGGGCAGTTGATGATGGCGCGAAGGCGAGCAAGGCGGCGACCGACCGCGCGGCGGATGCAGCCAAGGGTGCCGCGGACACGATGCGTGAGAATAGCGAGAAGGCGCGGGATGCGTTCTCCGAGAAGGTCGTCGATCCGGCGAAGCGCGCTGGTGAGGCGTTGAAGGAGACGGGCGGCAAGATCGCCGAGGGTGGTGCGACGATCGGCAAGACGATGATCGACCAAGCCGAGCAGAATGCGCGTGAGGCTTTCGCAGCGATGCGCGAGGCCGCCAGCGCCAAGGACCTCACGCAAGTGATGAAGATCCAGGGCGATTATCTGCGCGAGCAGAGCCAGCGCAGCATGAGTCAGGCGCGCGAGATCGGCGAGCTGATCATGAAGTTCGGCAAGGATGCGGTGGCGCCGTTGCGCGGCGACGGTCCGAAGTAAATCGCCGCTGTCGCGTTGCTCGGGGTGGAGCGGCGTACGGACGAGCAAGAACGCCGCCGCTCCGTCGATATGACGGAGACGGCGGCGATCGACCTTAACGAAATCGGTGCTTAGACGAACAACCCGACGAGCAGGTACGTCCCTGCACCGATTAACCCGGCTGCGGGCAAGGTCAGCGTCCAGGCGACGACGATGTTGCTCGCGACGTTCCAGCGGACCGCGGACAATCTGCGCGCGGCACCGACGCCGACGATCGAGCCGGTGATGGTGTGCGTGGACGAGACCGGGATGCCCCAGAAGGTCGCCGCGAACAGCGTGATCGCGCCGCCGGTTTCCGCGCAGAAGCCTTGTGCGGGCGTCAGGCGCGTGATCTTCGAGCCCATCGTGTGGACGATCCGCCAGCCACCCGACAGCGTGCCGAGCGCCATCGCCGCTTGGCAGGAGAGGACGACCCAGAGCGGCACGTGGAATTCGCCGCCGAGCAGGCCTTGCGAATAGAGCAGTACGGCGATGATCCCCATCGTCTTCTGCGCGTCGTTGCCGCCGTGGCCGAGCGAATAGAGCGCGGCGGAGATCAGCTGCAGCTTGCGGAATCGCTTGTCGACGCCGAGCGGAGTGAGCTTTAAGCTAGTCCAGGCGACCGCGAGCACCAGCACGAGTGCGAGCATAAGGCCGATCGCGGGCGAGGCGAAGATCGCGACGACCGTCTTGATCACGCCGCTCCAGACGATCGCGCCGAAGCCGATCTTGGCGATGCCCGCGCCGAGCAACCCGCCGATCAGCGCGTGGCTGCTGCTCGAGGGGATGCCGAGAACCCAGGTGATGACGTTCCACGCGATCGCGCCCATCAGCGCGGCGAAGATCACCTGCGCGTCGATGACGTTTGCCTGGACGATCCCCGTGCCGACGGTCTGCGCGACGTGGAGCCCGAAGACGGCAAACGCGATGAAGTTGAAGAACGCCGCCCACAGCACGGCGTATTGCGGCTTGAGGACGCGCGTGGAGACCACCGTGGCGATCGAGTTCGCCGCGTCGTGGAGGCCGTTTAGGAAGTCGAACAGCAGCGCGATGCCGATCAGGCCGATGAGGAGCGGTAGGGAGAGGATCATGCCGCCGCTCCAGGCGCCGCCCGGCCCCCCTCCCTGGAAGGGAGGGGCAGGTGGGTCGGTGTGAGGCGGGTGTCGCGCTCCCTCTCGGGCCGACCCACCCCCAACCCCTCCCTTCCAGGGAGGGGAGC
>JAJNQF010000303.1 GCA_021154945.1 Sphingomonas sp. | reverse complement strand
TTCGGCGCGGTCGGCGTGAAGAATGAGTCACGACTGTCCGACAGTGTCGCGAACGGTATCCTCGATGGGCTGGACGTCGGCGATCCGGTCGCGGTCGCGCCGCTCGAGCGGCGTCTGCTGATGCTGTCGGACCTGCCCGGCGTACGGGTGCGATCGACGCTAAGCCCCGGCACCGCGGTCGGCACGTCGGACCTGCTGGTTGACATCACCCCCGGCCGGAGCATCACCGGCAGCGTCGAGGCCGACAATGCCGGCAACCGCTACACCGGCGCCTACCGCGTCGGCGGATCGGTCAACTGGAACAACCCGACCGGCTCGGGCGACGTGCTGAGCCTGCGCGCGCTGACGTCTTTCTCCGGGCTCGCCTACGGCCGCGCCTCGTACCAGGCACCGATCGGCCAGGTCACGCTGGGCGTCGCCTTCGCGCATCTCGAATATTCGCTCGGCAAGGAATTCGACAGCCTCGACGGTAGCGGCAATGCCGATGTCGCCAGCGTCTATGCCAGCTATCCGCTGATCCGCTCGCGCGACAACAATCTGTACGTGACCGTCGGCGGCGACGTGAAGTGGTTCGAGGACAAGATCGGCATCGTCGATACCACCAGCTATCGCCGCGCGCAGGTGATTACCGCAGGGCTCAGCGGCGACCAGCACGACACGCTTCTGGGCGGCGGCTGGAGTGCGTATTCGCTCAGCTATTCGGTCGGCAATCTCGACATCCGCGGCGCGTACGAGCGTTCCATCGACGCGCTGACCGCGCGCACCGATGGCAGCTACGGGAAGCTGCAATTCAGCTTCGCGCGGTTGCAGACGATCGCCGGGCCGCTGTCGCTGTTCGCCTCCGCCCGCGGGCAGATCGCGTTCAGCAACCTCGACATCTCCGAGCGGATGGAACTGGGCGGCGCCTATGCGGTGCGCGCCTACCCCGAAGGCGAGGCGTATGGCGACCAGGGCTATGTCGCCACCGCCGAGGCGCGGCTGGCGCTGCCGCAGGTCGTACCGGGTGCGCTCCAGCTGTTCGGGTTCGTCGACGTCGGTGAGGTCGATTACGTCAAGCACCCGTATTTCACTGGCTCCAACCACGCGAAGCGCAGCGCGTACGGCGCGGGCCTGAGTTGGGCGGGACCGTACGGGATCGCCGCCCGGGCGACCTATGCGCGCAAACTCGGCGACGAGGACGCTACGTCCGCCCCCGACAAATCGGGCCGCGCCTGGTTCCAGGTTTCGAAGACCTTCTGACCGTGCCGCCAAACGCTGCTGGCACCCCCAATTTTGCGGCCATCCGCCGCCACCAAGGATACCGCCCATGACCCCCATCCCCTCCTCGCTCAGAAACACCAGCCGCCCCGCTCCCACCGTTACGCGCACGCGGCGTGGCGGGCTGTTCGGCACGACCGGGCTCGCGCGGTTCGCGTGGTTGATCGGGTTCAGCCTCGCGGGCACGATGGCTGCACGTCCGGTCGAGGCGCAGACGCTGCCGACCGGGGGTGAAGTCGTGGCGGGCCAGGCGAGCATCGCGGCCGGCAGCAAGTCGCTGACCGTGACGCAGACCAGCGACCGCGCGGCGATCAACTGGCAGTCCTTTTCGGTCGGCAAGGGTAATAGCGTCGTCTTCGACCAGCCGACCAGCAGCTCGGTCGCGCTGAACCGCGTGCTGGGTACCGATCCTTCGGTGATTCTCGGCAACCTGTCGGCGAACGGGAAGGTGTTCCTCGTCAACGCGAACGGCATCCTGTTCGGCCAGACCGCGAACGTGAACGTCGGCGGGCTGGTGGCCTCGACGCTCAACATCTCCGATGCCGACTTCCTCGCGGGCCAGAACAGTTTCGCAGGGATTAGCGGCGCGAGCGTCCAGAACGACGGCCGGATCACCGCGAAGAACGGGTACGTCGCGCTGCTCGGCGCGAACGTCGGTAACAGCGGGACGATCAAGGCGAACTTCGGCACCGTCGTGCTGGCGGGCGGCGAGGCGATCACGCTCGACGTCGCGGGTGACGGGCTGCTCAACGTCGCGGTCGACAAGGGCGCGGTCGGCGCGCTGGTCCGCAACGGCGGTCTGATCCGCGCGGACGGCGGCAAGGTCGTGATGACCGCGCAAGGGGCTGGCGACCTGCTCCACACCGCGGTCAACAACACCGGCGTCGTCGAGGCGCGCACGTTGCAGAACCGCGGCGGTACCATCCTGCTGCTCGGCGACATGAAGACCGGCACGGTCACCGTCAGCGGCGAACTCGACGCGAGTGCACCGGTCGGCGGCGATGGCGGCTTCATCGAAACCTCGGCAGCGACCGTCACCGTCGCGGACAGCGCCAAGGTCTCGACCTACGCACCGGGCGGCATGACCGGCATGTGGCTGATCGATCCGCAGGATTACGTGATCGGCGCGGGCGGCAACATCTCGGGCTCGACGCTGTCGGCGCAGCTCGTCACGACCAGCATCACGATCAGCACGATCCCCGCGGCGGGCGATACGACCACCGGCAATGGCGACATCTTCGTTAACGATGCGGTCGCGTGGACCGCCTCGGGCGTACCGACGACGCTGACGATGAACGCGTTTCGCGACGTCAACATCAACGCGCCGATCACCGCGACCAACGGCAACATTGTCGCGTGCTGCGGTCGCGACGTGAACGTCAACGCCGACCTGACGACGACCAACGGCAGCATCCTGCTCAACGCCGGGCAGAACGTGAACGTGTTTCATGCGATCACGACGACCGACGGCAACATCGCGCTGTGCGCCGGCCACGACGTGCTGATCGATGCGGCGGTGACGCTGACCCGCGGCACGACGATCCCGGCGCAGAGCCTGGGCCTGCCGGTCGGGCTGACGCTGATCGCCGGCGCGGACGGCACCGGGCCTGGCGTCAACGGCGGCACCATCGTGTTCTCCGCGCTGTCGCCGCCGACCACGGTCACCGCGGCGCCGGTGTCGATCACCTACAACCCCGTTTCGTACACGACGCCGACCGACTTCACGACCGAGTTCGTGCTGACCGAAGGCGCGGCGATCACCGAGCGGATGCTGCTGTTCCCGACCGCGCAGAAGGTGGCGGACGGCACCAATGCGGCGGTGCTGAGCGGGTTCAACACCAACGGCACCTCGGGCACGCCGACCGGCGTATCGCTGGTCGCCGGCCCGGATGCGACCGCGACGTTCGACAGCACCGGCGAAGGCACGGGCATCGGCGTGAG
>JAJNQF010000287.1 GCA_021154945.1 Sphingomonas sp. | reverse complement strand
TCACCCGGCGCGAGTCGGTCGCGAACGGACTCGCGGCGATCGACGACGCGACGCACGTGATGATTCACGACGCGGCCCGCCCGTTCCTCTCCGCCGACGTCATCGATTCGCTCGTCTCAGCCTTGAAGACCCGGGACGCGGCCATTCCGGTCCTCCCGGTGACCGATACGCTCGCGCGCGGCACCGTGCTGCTTGGGGACATCGTGCCCCGCGCGGACCTCAACCGCGTGCAGACTCCGCAGGCGTTTTCCGTGGAAGCTTTACGCGCCGCGCACGCCGTCTGGCCCGAAGACGAGGAAGCCACCGACGACGCGCAGATGGTGCGGCGGCTTGGCGTCGGCGTCGCGTTGGTGCAGGGCTCGGCAATGCTCGAGAAAGTCACCCACCCCGAAGATTTCGCGGCCGCCGAGGCGCGTGTCGCATACGAGACCCGCACCGCGATGGGCTTCGACGTCCACCGTCTCGAAGTCGGCGAGGAACTCTGGCTGGGCGGCGTCCTGGTCCCGCACGACAAGGGCCTGTCGGGGCACAGCGACGCCGACGTCGCGCTCCACGCGCTGACCGACGCGCTGCTAGGCACGATCGCAGCCGGCGATATCGGCACCCATTTCCCGCCGAGCGACGCGCAATGGAAGGGCGCCGACTCCGCGCAGTTCCTCCAGCATGCGGCCAAGCTGATCGCCGACAAGCGCGGCCGGATCGATTTCGTCGACCTGACGATCATGTGCGAGGCGCCGAAGATCGGCCCGCACCGCGCGGCGATGACCGCGCGGATCGCCGACCTGCTCGGGCTCACGCTCGACCGGGTCAGCGTCAAGGCGACCACGACCGAGCGACTCGGCTTCACCGGCCGTGGCGAAGGGATCGCCGCACAGGCCGTCGCGACCGTTCGCGTGCCCGGAGCGCCGGCATGAAGGCCCGCATGAAGATTGGCGCCGCGCTGGCCGCCGTCGCGCTTCTCGCCAGCCCGGCGGCTGCGCAACCCCGCTGCATAACCGGGCCCGAGGCCGAATCGCTGACGCTCGTCGCGATGCCCGACATCCTCCGCGAAACCGGTCGCGTCTGCGCGGCGCAACTCCCGGCCGCCAGCCTGATCCGGCGGCAGTCGAGTGCGTTGATCGATCGCTATCAGATCGAGTCCGACCGCGCCTGGCCGTCCGCTCGCGCGGCGATCGTCAAGCTGAGCGATCCTGCGGTCGACGCGATGCTCGATTCGGAATTTGCGCGGCCATTGCTGACGACGTTGCTGGTGCCGCAGATCGTCGGTCGGATCGCGACGCGCGATTGCGGGACGATCGATCGGATGCTGACGCTGCTGCAACCCTTGCCGCCCCGCAACACCGCGGCCATCGTCGTGGAAACGTTGCGGTACCTGAAATCCCAGAAGCCGCGCGGCGGTGATATCGCCGCGGTGGCGATGCTGCTGTGCCCGGTGGAGACTCGCTGATGGATACCATCCTTCCCGCCGAACTGGTCGACGCCGCGCGTAAGGTCATCGAGCAGAACCGTGCGATCGGGCGCCGGGTCGCGGTCGCCGAGAGCTGCACCGGTGGCCTAGTCGCGGCCGCGCTGACGGAAATTCCCGGATCGTCCGACGTGTTCGAGGTCGGCTTCGTCACCTATTCGAACGAGGCCAAACTCGGCGTGCTGAAGATCAGCTCGGACGTGCTCGAAACGTTCGGCGCGGTCTCGATCGCGGTCGCGTGGAGCATGGCACAGGCCGCGTTGAAGCAGTCGGGCGCGGATATCGCCGTGGCGATCACGGGCGTGGCGGGCCCCGGTGGCGGATCGCTCAAGAAGCCGGTCGGGACGGTCGTGTTCGGTCGTGCGGAAAAGGGTCGCGATCCGTCCGACGTTCATGCCGATCGCAAGGATTTCGGCGATCTCGGTCGTGGCGGGATCCGGCTTCAGGCCGCGTTGTGCGCGCTCGAACTCTTGCTGCCGGACGCGCCGGCCGCGGAAGACTCGGCCGCGGAAGATTCGGCGCCGTAAAGCTCGGCGGCGCGTGTCTCGAACGCACCGATCATCTTGCGCAGTGCAGCGCCGAACACCTGGCCGGCGATCATCTCGAACATGCGGTTCTTGAACGCGAAGTCGACGGTGAAATCGACCGCGCAGCCTTGCGGCTCGGGCCGGAAATGCCATTCGTTGCGCAGATACTTCAGCGGCCCGTCGACATAATCGACGTTCAGTTCGCTTGGGCGGACCTTCTGCACGCGCGAGGTGAACGTCTCGCGGAGGCCCTTGAACCCGACGATCATGTCGGCAAGCGTCTCGGTCTCGCTGTTGGAGCGCACCCGCATCGCACTGACCCAGGGCAGGAACTCGGCATAGCGACCGACATCGGCCACCAGGTCGAACATCTGCTCAGGGGTGTAGGGCAAATGACGCGTTTCGGAATGCTTCGGCATCAGATGCGCGCGACGCCCAGCTTCGCGTCGCGATTTGCACGCAACCGCTCGAAATCGTCGCCGGCGTGATAGCTCGACCGGGTCAGCGGCGACGATGCAACCAGCAGGAACCCCTTTGCGCGCGCGATCGAGGCATAGGCGTCGAATGCCTTGGGCGGCACGAACTCGGCGACCTTCGCATGGCGCGGGGTGGGCTGGAGATATTGGCCCATCGTCAGGAAATCGATATCCGCGCAGCGCATATCGTCCATCACCTGATGGATCTCCAGACGCTCCTCGCCGAGCCCGAGCATCACGCCGGACTTTGTGAAGATCGACGGATCGTGCTTCTTGACGCTCTCCAGCAGACGCAGCGACGCATAGTAGCGCGCGCCCGGGCGGATCGTCGGATAGAGCCGCGGCACCGTCTCGAGATTGTGGTTGTAAACGTCGGGACGCGCCTCGACGATCGACTCGATCGCGGCCTGCGCCTTGTTGCGGAAGTCGGGAGTCAGGATCTCGATCGTCGTCGTCGGGTTGGATGCGCGTATCGCCTGGATCACCTTCACGAACTGCGACGCGCCGCCATCCGGCAGGTCGTCGCGATCGACCGAGGTGATGACGATGTGGTTGAGACCCATCTGCGCGGCGGCGTCGGCGACGTTCTGCGGCTCCATCCGGTCGACGGCGCGGGGCATGCCGGTCTTCACGTTGCAGAACGCACAGGCGCGCGTGCAGGTGTCGCCGAGGATCATGACCGTCGCATGCTTCTTCGACCAGCATTCGCCGATATTCGGGCACGCGGCCTCTTCGCACACCGTCGTGAGGCTTTTCGAGCGCATGAGCTCGCGGGTTTTCGCGAACCCAGCGGAGGTCGGCGCCTTGACGCGGATCCAATCGGGCTTGCGGGCACGCGGGACGGCGATCGGGGTCATCTCGTTCATGTCGTGCCAGATAGCCCCGCCCTGCCGTCGAGACAATGGCGGCGGATCAGGTCGACCGGTTGGAACGGCTGGAAAAACGGGATAAAATGAGGGAACCAGTTCGAACATGACAGGTTTGTCATGTTGCAGTGCAAATGTCCATGAAAGGCTAACCGTGCCAACTCACTTTCCGGAAATGATCGAAGGCTATCGTCGCTTTAAGGACGGCCCCTGGGAGGAGCAGCGCGAGCGCTGGAAGGAACTGCGGGACGGCCAGAGCCCGAAGGTGATGATCATCGCCTGCTCCGACAGCCGCGTCGAGCCGGCCCAGATTTTCGACACGCTGCCGGGCGAAGTGTTCGTCGTTCGCAACGTCGCCAACCTCGTGCCGCCGTTCGAAACCGGTGGTGGCTATCACGGTGTCTCCGCCGCGATCGAGTTCGCCGTCACTCAGCTTAAGGTCGAAGAGATCGTCGTGATGGGCCACGAGAAATGCGGTGGCTGTAAGGCCGCTCTGACCCAGGCATTCGCCGATGCCGACCATGGTGCCGGCGGCTTCGTTTCGGATTGGGTCAGCCTGCTCGACGGCGCGCGTGAGAAGGTCATCGCTAAGTATGGCGAAGGCGCCGAAGCCGGTCGCGAGATGGAGCTCGAGTCCGTCCGCACCTCGATCGCCAACCTACGCACGTTCCCGTTCGTGACCGAAGCCGAAGCGGCTGGGACGCTGGCGCTTCGCGGTGCCTATTTCGGCATCGACCAGGGCCAGATGCTGGTGCTCAACGAGGATGACGAGTTCATCCAGGCCGGCGCAGCAGAAGCGAAGTCAGCGAAGGCCTAACGCCTTTTCCGCCACCTTCTTGACCTTCGGGTCTAGCGGTGGCGGGACCATCGATACGCCGGCTTCGAGGCGGTCCGCGATCAGCGTCAGCGCTGCGATGCGGGCCGCCTTCTTGTCGTTGCCGTCGATCACCGTCCACGGCGCGGTTGCGGTATCGGTGCGCGCGAACATCTCATTCATCGCCTCCAGATAGTCCTTCCGGCGCGAGCGGTTGTGATAATCGTCGAGGCCGGTCTTCCAATGCTTCCAGGGATCGTCGAGCCGTGCTTTCAGGCGACGGTCCTGTTCCTTCTGCGTGGTATGGATGAACAGCTTGACCAGCGTCGTGCCGCTCTCGACCTGCTGCGCTTCGAACGCGTTGATCTCGTCATAGCCGTGGCGCCATTCGGTCTCGCTGGCGAACCCCTCGACGCGCTCGACGAGGACCCGACCATACCAGCTGCGATCGAATATCGCGATGTGGCCGTCTGCGGGCAGTCGGTGCCAGAAGCGCCAGAGGAAATGATGTGCCTTCTCGTCCGCGGTCGGCGCGGCGATCGGCCAGACCTTGTAGTTGCGCGGGTCCCATTCGGCGGAGAGCCTCTGGATGATGCCGCCCTTGCCCGCCGCGTCCCAGCCCTCGAACATGACGATCGCGCGCGTACCGCCGACGATATGCGCGACCTGGATATGCTCTAGCCGCTTCTGGAGCGCAGCGAGGTCATGCTTGTACTTGCCGTCATACGCGTCGCCGGCTTCGTAGTCGGCCAGGTGTATCGTCATGCGCTGCGCTCCATCACCGGTTTCGATCAGCCTGCGTTCGGCGCGACCGCCTTCGTCACGTCCTTCGGACCATCGACGGTCAGGCGGATGTTGAGTTCCTTCAGCTGCTTGGCACTGACCGGGCTCGGCGCGCCCATCATCAGATCCTCGGCCTTCTGGTTCATCGGGAACAGCACGACCTCGCGGATATTCGGCTCGCCCGCGAGCAGCATCACCATGCGGTCGATCCCCGGTGCCGAGCCACCATGCGGCGGTGCGCCGACCTTGAACGCGTTGATCATGCCGGCGAAGTTCGTGTCGACATCGGCCTGCGTGTAGCCGGCGATCTCGAACGCCTTGTACATGATCTCGGGCCGGTGGTTCCGGATCGCGCCCGACGACAGCTCGACTCCGTTGCAGACGATATCGTACTGATACGCCAGGATATCGAGCGGATCCTTGGTCTCCAGCGCCTCCATTTCGCCCTGCGGCATCGAGAACGGGTTGTGGCTGAAATCGACCTTCTTGGCGTCCTCGTCATATTCGAACATCGGGAAGTCGACGATCCAGCAGAACTCGAACCGGTTCTCGTCGATAAGGCCGAGATCGGCACCGATCCGCGCCCGGGCAGCACCGGCGAGCTTCGAGGCGGGAAGTTCCTTGCCGGCGGCGAAGAAGATGCCGTCGTTCGGGCCAAGGCCCATCTCGGCGATCAGCTTCCGCGTCGCTTCCTCGCCGTGGTTCTTGGCGATCGGGCCGCCGAGTTCGCCGTTCTTCTGCGTGATGTAGCCGAGCCCAGCATGACCTTCGGCGCGTGCCCAGTCGTTCATGTCGGTGAAGAACTTGCGGCTCT
>JAJNQF010000272.1 GCA_021154945.1 Sphingomonas sp. | reverse complement strand
CCACCCGTGACGATCACGACCTTGCCGTCGAGCCCGAGCTTCATCCGGCGAACCGATAATCGACCAGCGACTGCGGCTTCATCTCAATCGAATACCCCGGCAGCGTCGGCGGCATATAGGCCGCGTCGCGGATCACGCAGGGGTCGACGAAATGCTCGTGCAGATGGTCGACATATTCGATCACGCGCCCCTCCTTGGTCCCGGAGAAGCAGAGATAGTCGATCATCGACAGATGCTGGACATACTCACACAGGCCGACGCCGCCCGCATGCGGGCACACCGGCAGGTCGTACCGGGCCGCGAGCAACAGCACCGCGAGCACCTCGTTGACGCCGCCCAGACGGCAGCTGTCGATCTGCACGACGTCGATCGCGCCCGCCGCCATGAACTGTTTGAACATGATGCGGTTCTGGCACATCTCGCCGGTCGCGACCTTCACCTCGCCGATCGCATCGCGGATCGCCTGGTGGCCGAGGATATCGTCGGGGCTGGTCGGCTCCTCGATGAACCACGGCTTTGCGAAGGCGAGCGCGTTGACCCACTCGATCGCCTGCGGAACGTCCCACACCTGGTTCGCGTCGATCATCAGCTTCCGGTCGGGACCGAGCACCTCGCGCGCGATCGTCAGGCGACGAATATCATCCTCCAGATCGCGACCGACCTTCAGCTTGATATAGTCGAACCCGGCATCGACCGCTTCCTGGGCCAGCCGCCGCAGCTTGTCGTCGGGATAGCCGAGCCACCCCGCCGACGTGGTGTAGCAGGGGAAGCCGGTCGCCTCGAGATCGGCGATCCGCTCGGCCTTGCCCGCAGCGCGGTTCGTTAGCAGCGTGAGCGCATCTTCCGGCGTTATCGCGTCGGTCAGGTACCGGAAATCGATCGTGCGGACCAACTCCTCCGGGGTCATGTCCGCTACCAGCCGCCAGACCGGCTTGCCGACCGCCTTCGCCCACAGGTCCCAGATCGCATTGACCACCGCACCGGTCGCGAGGTGGATCGCGCCCTTGTCGGGGCCGATCCAGCGCAACTGGCTGTCACCCGTCAGATGCCGCCACATCCGCCCCGGATTCTTGATGATCCAGTCGAGGTCGAGCCCGATCACGAGATGCCGCATCGCCTCGATCGCGGCGACGCAGATGTCGTTGCCGCGACCGATCGTGAAGGTCAGGCCGTGGCCTTCGAGCCCGTCCGTATCGGTGTCGAGGACGACATAGGCGGCCGAATAATCCGGATCGGGATTCATCGCATCGGAGCCGTCGAGCCCTGCGCTGGTCGGAAAGCGAAGGTCGATCGTCCTGAGGCCGGTGATTTGCGTCATGCGGCGGCGATCCCGGCGGCGACCATCGTCTGGGTCTGCTCGCCCAGGCCCTCGATACCGAGCCGTACGGTCTGGCCTGCGCGCAGATATACCGGCGGCTTCTGGCCGAGACCGACGCCCGCGGGCGTGCCGGTCGAGATGATGTCGCCCGCCTCCAGCGTGCAGAAGTCGCTGAGGTACGAGACGATCGTCGCAACGTCGAAGATCATGTTGGCGGTGGTGCCATCCTGATAGCGATGGCCGTCGACCTCCAGCCAGAGGTTCAGGTTTTGCGGATCGACTTCGTCGGCAGTGACGAGCCACGGCCCGATCGGGCCGAACGTGTCGCAGCCCTTGCCCTTGTCCCACGTACCGCCCCGTTCGAGCTGAAACGCGCGCTCGGACACGTCATGGACGACGCAATAGCCAGCGACGTGCGACAGTGCATCGGCCTTGGCGATGTGGCGACCGGGGGTGCCGATTACGACGCCGAGCTCGACCTCCCAGTCGGTCTTTTTCGAGCCGCGCGGGATTTCGACGTCGTCGTTCGGGCCCTGGATCGCGCTGGTCCATTTGCCGAACACGACCGGCTCGGCCGGCAGAGCCATGTTGCTCTCGGCGGCGTGGTCCGAATAGTTCAGGCCGATGCAGATGAACTTGCCGGTCCGCGCGACGCACGGCCCGATCCGCGGAGCGCCCTCGACCTTGGGCAGCGTCGCCACATCGAGCGCGGCGATCTTCGCGAGGCCTTCGGGCGACAGCAATTCACCGGCGATGTCGCCGAGCTCCGCGGGCAGCGCGCGAATGACGCCGTCCTGATCGAGGATGCCGGGCTTTTCCTGGCCGCGTGGGCCGTAACGCAACAGTTTCATCTGATGATCCTTAGTTGACCCAGCCGCCGTCGATCACATGGACCGCGCCGGTGGTGAAGCTCGATTCGTCGCTGGCAAGATACAGGAACAGCGCGGCGATTTCCTCGGCATGACCGAGCCTACCCATCGGCTGGCGCGCGACGAAAGCGGCGTCGGCCTCGCTGACCGATATACCCTGTGACCCTGCCTGCGAGACGATGCGTTCGCGCAACGACGGCGTCTCGATCGTGCCGGGGCATACGCAGTTGCAGCGGATGCCGCGCCCGACGAAATCGGCGGCGATCGCCTTGGTCAGCCCGACCACGGCGGCTTTCGACGCGCCATAGGCATAGCGATTGGGGATGCCCTTCACGCTGGAGGCGATGCTGCTCATGTTGACGATCGCGCCGGCGCCCTTGTCGAGCATGCCGGGCAGGAACGCACGCGTCATGCGGTGCATCGCGTGGACGTTCAGGTTGAACGACAGGTCCCAGTCCGCATCGCTGCCTTGCAGGATGTCGCCCGCTGCGACGAAGCCGGCGATGTTGGCGAGGATATCGATCGGGCCGGTCGCCGCGGGCAGCGCGGCGATGGCGGCGGGATCGAGCAGGTCGACGACGATATGCTCGACGCCTTTGACCGCCTTCAGCGCGGCGCCGTCGCGGTCGAGTGCGAACACCCGGGCGCCCTCGTCGCGGAAGCGTTCGGCGGTGGCGCGGCCGATGCCCTGCGCCGCAGCGGTCACCACCGCGGTCTTGCCCGACAGTCTCATTCCATCTCCTGCGCGTCGTTGTGCGTTGGCTCGGTTTTATTAGTCAAAGTAGCTTTTGTGAAGGGTTGCGATATGATTGGGCGGTAGCCGGGTCCCGCGACGCGGTCAGATGAGGCTGAGGATCAAGCGAACATGGCATATCGGATCGTAAGCGCGCTCGATCTCGTCGACGACGCGGCCCTGATCGCCGCCTATCGCGAGCGGCACGCGGCCGGCGCGGTCTGGCCCGAGATCGTTCGCGACATTCGCGACCGGGGCTATCGCGACATGGAGATCTGGCAGGTCGCCGACCGGCTCGTGATGATCGCGGAGGTCGAGGATGATTTTCCCCGCGCCGCGGACCCTGCCGTCCAGTCCAAGGTCGCCGAGTGGGAATCGGAGATGGACCGCTACCAGCGGCCCATCGATCCGGCCGGCCCGAAATGGGTGGCCATGGAGAGGATCTTCTCGCTCCGGGACCAGCCGAGCGACTAGGCTCGACCGGTCCTGTTCGGGTTGAATTGGTATTGTTTGGTCGGCGTCGTCGTTACGATCGTGTCACGCCTTGAACAAGGATGCCGCCTTCAACACCGTCGTCCGGCCTGCCGCATCGGTCACGGCATAGGTAAAGCCGGGCAGCAGGCAGAACGCGCCGACATTGCCCTTGTTGTCGAGCGCGAGGAAGCCGACCTGGACGCCGCGGATCGCGTCGCCGCGCAGCTTGGCGATATGGCGAACCACCTCTTCGCACGCCTGTTGCGCAGTGGCGCCGCCGCGCATCGAGGCGACCACCCGCGCCGACCCGGCGACCCGGGTGACCTCTTCGCCGAGCCCGGTCGAGGTCGCGCCGCCGACGCCGGCCTCGACATACAGGCCCGAGCCGACCTGCGGTGAATCGCCGACCCGCCCGCGCATCTTGAACGCCATGCCCGATGTCGTGCAGGCACCCGCCATCCGCCCGTCGGCCGTCCGTGCCAGCAGCCCGATCGTGTCGTGATCCAGCGCACCGCCCGGCGTGCGGGCTGGCTTGAGCCCGCGCACTTCGCTGTTCGCCTCGGGCTGATATTTGGCGGTTTTCAGCCATTCCCGCCATGCCTTCTCGGAGTCTGGCGTCAGCAGCGACTGTTGCGGGAAGCCCTGATCGCGCGCGAACCGCGTCGCGCCTTCGCCGACCAGGAACGTGTGCGGCGTCCGCTCCATCACCCGCCGCGCGACCGAGATCGCGTGCACCGTGTCCTCCAGGGCCGCGACCGCGCCGACGCCACCCGCATCGTCCATGATGACGGCATCGAGCGTCACGTGCCCGTCGCGGTCGGGATAGCCCGAATAGCCGACGCTGTGATTGGTCGGGTCCGCTTCCGGTACCATCGCGCCAGCCTCGACCGCATCGATCAGCGATCCACCTGCGGCGAGTCGTGCGAATGCCGCGGCATTGGCGGCGGCGCCGAAATCCCAGGTCGACAGGATGACCGCCCCCGATCGACCGCCGGTGGCCGCGGTGGCCGCCCTCGAAAACGGTGCGGCCAGCGAAAAAGTCCCGATCGTTCCGAGGCTTGCGAGCAGTGAACGGCGTGAAGTCATCGGTATTGGCCCCCATTTCACGTGATATCCCGACGGTATCGCGATGTCGCGTGGTCCGCCAGAGGCGTCACGCATTTGCAACATCTCGTCGTAAATGTTCTGTAAAGGTATGGTATAGGTATTGACGGCATAAATTATATGATCAAGCCTTTAGTCCACACGCCGGGCAAGCGACGTTGCGCAATCCGGGACAAGGGGTAGGGTATGAACTTCAGTCATTCGGTATCGAAGATAGCGCTAACCGGTTCGCTGATGCTGTGGGCATTGCCCGGCGCGGCGCAGGAGATGACGCCCGATCCCGTCACGCCGGCCCAGGCTGCTGCGCCGACCCCCGCCGACGCCAAGGTCCAGGCCGATGCGACCACCGCCACGACCGCGGTCGGGCCGACCGATAGCGGGGCGAACGATTCGATCGTCGTCACCGGATCGCGCATTCAGCGGCCGAACACGACGTCGGCCGCGCCGATCACCTCGGTCACCGCGCAGGATATCCGCGCGCAGGCCGCTGTGAACGTCGAGGACGTGCTGAACCGCCTTCCGCAGGTCGCGCCGGACAGCCAGCAGACCTATAACGACTCCGACGGCCGCCAGCGGATCAAGCTGCGCAGCCTCGGGTTCGAGCGCACTCTGGTGCTGATCGACGGCAAGCGGCTGGGTACGCAGAACGGCCAGGACGTCGGCATCATCCCGCCGTCGCTGCTCGAGCGGGTCGACGTGCTGACCGGCGGCGCCTCGTCGGTCTACGGATCGGACGCGGTCGCGGGCGTCGTCAACTTCGTCCTCAAGAAGGACTTCGAAGGTCTTCAGATCGACGGCAACTATAATTTCTACAACCACAACAACAAGGACACGGTCGTGTCGCCGCTGGCGCGCGCGGCCGGGTTCAGCAGCCCGCGTGGCCTGACCAACGACGGCGGCCGGGCGGACATCACGGTGACCGCGGGCAAGAAGCTGTTCGACGGCGCGCTGCGCATCAACGGCTTCGTCAACTACAAGCACACCGATCCGGTGTTGCTGTCTGAGCGCTCGAACTCGGGCTGCTATCTGACGCAGACGAGCCTGAACGCGCCGCTGTCGTGCGGCCTGACCCCGAGCAGCTCGACGAGCGGCCTGATCACGCCGCAGACCGGCGCGAACGCCAACGCGCAGTATGTCAACAACCCCAATGGCACGCGCGAATTCGTGCCGTTCGGTCCGGGTGCCGGCAACGCGTCGAACTATTTCAGCAACTATGCCTATCAGCGGCCTTCGGAGCGCGTGAACGCCGGCGGCTTCGTCAGCCTGGACATCGCGCCGGACGCCGAGCTGTATGCGTCGGGCATCTGGTTCCGCGACAAGTCGTACAACAACTATCCGGCGATCGCGGGCGGCACCGTGAACGTCAACTGCAACAACCCGTTTCTGTCGGGATCGCAGGCGACCGCGATCTGCGGCGCCGCTGCCGGTACCGCGGCGACCGCGCCGATCGACCTGCGCTATCGTCTCGGCGAAGGCAACGATCAACCCGACACGTACCTGAACACCGGCGTCCGCCTGACCGGCGGCGTCCGTGGCAAGGTCGGCGATGCGTGGACCTATGACCTCGGCGGCGTCTATGCGCGCAATCATCAGGATTACACGCCGAGCTTCGTCAACGCGACCAACCTGCAGAATTCGATCACCGTCGGCGGCACGCGTACGTCGCCGACCTGCGCCACCACCACCGATGCCGCCTGCGTTCCCTTCGATGCGTTCAGCGCGGGCAACACCAACACCGCATTGATCGACTATCTGTACGACCAGGGCACCTCGACCACGACCGGCACGCTGTACGACGTGCAGGCGAACGTCACCGGCGACCTCGGCAAATACGGCGTCACGTCGCCGTTCGCCGAACAGGGCGTCGCGATCGCGCTGGGCACGGAATATCGCAAGGATACGCTGAAATCGACCGCCGACAGCGTGTATCGCGCAGGGCTGGGCGGCACCGATACCTATCTGAAGCAGGATGTCTGGGAAGCCAATATCGAGGTGCAGGCGCCGCTCGTCGAGCATAAGCGCTTCGTCGACCTGTTGCAGGTGAACGGCGGCTACCGCGTGTCGAAGTACAGCAGCAACCCAAGCACCTTCAACACCTGGAAGATCGAGGGCATCTACGCGCCGGTCAGCGACCTGACGTTCCGCGCGTCGTTCAACAAGGCGCAGCGCGCACCGACCGTGGTCGAGATCCGCCAGGCGACCAACGTCGAATTCGCCCGCGGCGGTTCGGGCACGATCAACGATTTCTGCGCCCCGACCGTCACCACCAACGCGAACGGCGGCGTCAGCTATGGCGCACCGATCGCCTCGCGTGACGTCTGCCGCGCGACCGGCCTGTCCGACGCGCTGTACGGGAGCCCGACGCTGATCTGCCCGGGCGATGCTTCGACCGGGGCGACCGGGTGCACGGTGCGCTCGGGTGGCTTCACCGCCGATCCGGAAACCGCCTACACGCAGACCTATGGCCTGATCGTGAAGCCGCGGTTCGTGCGCGGGCTGGTCTTCTCGGTCGATCGTTACAAGATCAAGATCGACGACTCGCTCGGCTATAACGACTACAGCTATTACACCGATGGGTGTCAGCGTTCGAACGGCGACGCGTTCTTCTGCCAGGGCATCGTCCGCAATCCCGGCACCGGCACGCTGTATTCGCCGGCGTCGAGCAACCCGACCACCGGGTTCATCCGCCAGGGCACGACCAACTTCTACAAGTCGATCGCGCGCGGCTATGATTTCCAGGCCCAGTACACGATGGATCTGGCCAGCATCGGCAAAGTCGACTGGAGCTTCAACGGGTCGCTGACGACGTTCGCGGGTGGTCAGGATTCGCCGGTTCAGCCGCAGCGCAACTGCGCGGGCTATTACGGCAATGGTTGCGGCCAGCTGATCCCGAAATGGTCGCATGGCCTGCGTGCGACCTATACGACGGTCGACAAGGGCTTCAGCGCGTCGTTCAACTGGCGCTATGTCGGTTCGCTGACCAACGCGGACAATTCGGGTGATCCGGCGATCGGCGGCACGCCCGAGCGCGAGCGGACGAGCTACTACCACGTCTCGCCGCAGAGCTATTTCGATCTCGCGCTCAACTTCGCGATCGCCAAGCAGTTCTCGCTGCGCCTGATCGCGAACAACCTGTTCGACAAGACCCCGCCGATCGTTCCGGACTCGTACAACGTCGCTCTCGCGCGGACCAACACGATCCCGCAGCGCTACGACTCGCTCGGCCGGAACCTCGCGATCGGCACGACGATCAGGTTCTAAGGGTTTCCTTCTCTCCCCCCGACTGGGGCCCGCCAGCGATGGCGGGCCCTTTTTTTGTCGAGCGAGCAGGGACGTCTACGGGTTGATCGTGACGAAGCTGTCCATCACGCGCTTGCGACCGGACGTCTCGAAGTCGATCTCCAGCTTGTTGCCTTCGATCTCGGCGATCGCGCCGTAGCCGAACTTCTGGTGGAACACGCGCATGCCGAGCGACAGGTCGTCGCGCCCCTTGTTGCCGAGGCTGATCGCGCTGGACCGGCTCTCGACGACGCGGGCGGGTTTGGCGTTGAAGGTGCTGCCGGTACCGGCGGCGCTTCCCGACGCGCGCTGCCAGCCGGGACCGCGGCCGGTGCCGCGCGCAACGTCGGCGAAGGGATCGGCCCGGTCGGACCAGTTGGCTTGCCAGAGGCTTGCGCCGCCCGACATCGTCGTTTCCGTGTCGATGTGCTCGGCGGGGAGCTCGGCGACGAAGCGCGAGGGGATCGACGAGTTCCACTG
>JAJNQF010000267.1 GCA_021154945.1 Sphingomonas sp. | reverse complement strand
GCTCGAGGCCAACACCTACATCATCAAGATCAAGGAAGTCGACGCCGGCAGCGGCAAGATCTGGCCGAACCAGTTCATGGTCATGGACCCCGCCGGCAACCAGGTCGGCGTGCCCGGCATTCACACCGTCGAGCCGACGTTCGGGCTCCCCGCCACCTGGGTCGACGCCGCGCTGAAAGAAGAGGCCTCGCTGAAGGGCTATACCGTGGTCGATGCCGCGACCGTGCTGTCGACGCATCTGACCGAACTGCTCAAGAACAACATGAGCGACCTGTTGTCCTATGGCGAGGTGCAGAAGCTGCTCAAGGACCTGCCGAAGGAGCAGGGCGAACTGGTCAAGGACATCGTGCCGAGCCAGGTCACGGTGTCGGGCATCCAGCGCGTGCTGCAGCTCCTCTTGGCCGAACGCGTCTCGATCCGCGACCTCTCCACCATCCTCGAAGGCATTGCCGACGCACTGGCGTTCTCGCGCAATCCGGCCATCATGGTCGAGCATGTCCGCGCCCGGCTGGCGCGCCAGATCTGCGCACAGAACACTTCGCACAACGGCTATCTGCCGCTGATCGCGCTGTCGGCGCGCTGGGAGCAGGCGTTTGCGGAATCGATCGTGGGCGTCGGCGAAGAGCGCAGCCTTGCGATGCAGCCGTCGAAACTGTCGGAGTTCATGACCTCGGTTCGCAACAGCTTCGAGCAGGCGGCGCGCGAAGGCGAAGCGCCGGTGCTGGTGACGTCGGCCGCGATCCGCCCGTTCGTGCGTTCGCTGGTCGAGCGTTTCCGCTCGCAGACCACGGTGCTGTCGCAGGCCGAAATCCACCCGCGCGCGCGGCTGAAGACGGTCGGCAGCGTCTGAGTTTTCGCCGCCTGATGAGCACATCTGTACTTGCGTATCATGTGCAGAAAAATACTTGCTTGAATCGATCTACGACACGCGCCGCGCGCTTGCCGTCGAAACGTCGCGGCGTTAGTGAAGCGCCATCATGTTGGTTTCGCCTCCCGCACCCGCCGCTCTGCCCTGGCCGCTTCCGCTGCTTCGCTTCCTGCCTCTGCCGCTGCTGCAGCCCGTTCTCACGCTGATCGGCACGCAGGTCGCAAAGGCTCAGCCCGACGTCTTCCTGCGGCTCGGACCGCACGCGCAGAAATCCTTCATCATCGACCCGACCGATCTTCCGTTCGTGCTGGTGTTGCAGCCGCGCCCCGAAGCGCCCGCGCTCGGCGCCTGGCGCCGCGTCAGCGCGCCACGCGGCCACGCGCGCATCGCGGGCTCGTTCCTGAACCTGTTCGACCTGATCGACGGCGCGCTCGATGGCGACGCGCTGTTCTTTTCGCGCAAGCTGCGCGTTACGGGAGACACCGAAGCCGTCGTCGCGCTACGCAACGCGCTCGACGATGTCGACGGCGGAGTTGTCGAGAGCATCACGAAGGCCTTCGGTCCATTGTCCGGCATCGCCGCAATGACGGTGGCGCAGTTGCGCACCCTCGGTGGGAGAGGAAGAAGCCATGAATGACGACCACGCCGCACCGCGTCGCCCCGAGCTGGTCTGCCCGGCAGGCACGCCGGCCAGCCTCCGCACCGCGGTCGACGCCGGCGCGGACGCAGTCTATTGCGGGCTGCAGAACGCCACCAATGCACGAAATTTCCCCGGACTGAACTTCTCCCCGGACGAACTGCGGAAGTCGGTCGACTATGCCCGGGCGCGCGGCAGCAAAGTCCTGCTGGCCGTCAACACCTTCCCGCCGGCCGGCCAATTCCAGCTCTGGAAAGACGCCATCGCGATTGCCGCCTCGGTGGCGGCGGATGCGATCATCGTCGCCGACATCGGCGTCGCGTCGTTTGCCGCCCGCGAATATCCGCATCTGCGGCTGCATCTGTCGGTGCAGGCCGGCGCATCGTCGCCGGAAGCGATCCGCTATTATTGCGAAGAGTTCGACGTCAAGCGGGTGGTGCTGCCTCGGATATTGACGGTGGCCGAGATCGCCGACATTCACCGCCAGATTCCCTGCGAGATCGAGGCCTTCGTGTTCGGCAACATCGGCATGATGGCGGAGGGCCGCTGCAGCCTGACCAACTACGTGACCGGCGTCTCGACCAACATGGACGGCGTCTGTTCGCCTGCCGCCGCCGTCCGCTATGACGAGGAAGCCGATGGTTCGCTGACGACCCGGCTCGGCTCGTTCGTCATCGATCGCTATGGCTGCGGCGAGAACGGCGGCTATCCGACCATCTGCAAGGGACGGTATTCCTGCTCGGCCCAGCCCGAGCCCTATTACGCGTTCGAAGAGCCGCGCTCGCTGAATCTGTCCGCGCTGCTGCCCGACCTGATGCGCGCCGGCGTCACCGCCTTGAAGATCGAGGGACGGCAGCGCAGCCGTGCTTACGTCAAATCTGTCGTTGCCGCGTTTCGGAAGGCCGTCGACGACATCATGGCCGGCAGGCAGGCCGCCCTGACCGACCTGATCGCGCTGACCGAGGGCCACAAGGAGACCCAGGGCGCATTTCAGAGCAAGAGCTGGAGATGAGCGAGATGGACGGAGCGCGAACCGAACTCACGCTGGGGCCGAACCTGTTCAACTGGGCGCCCGATACCTGGCGTGACTTCTACTTCCGGATCGCCGACGAGGCGCCGGTCGCCGTGGTCTATCTCGGCGAGACCATCTGCTCCAAGCGCGCGCCCCTGGTCCGCGATCACTACGCAGCGGTCGTCGATCGGCTGCGGGCCGCCGGCAAGACCGTGGTGCATGCAACGCTGGGCGAGACGGCGTCGCGGGTCGATCGCCGCCTGGTGAGCGACATCTGCAGCGTGACCGACGATCTGGTCGAGGCCAATGATTCATCGGCCACCTTCTATTTGCGGGG
>JAJNQF010000262.1 GCA_021154945.1 Sphingomonas sp. | reverse complement strand
TCTTCAGTTTCGGCGCGACCATCGGCACGCTCAGCATCGTGCTGGCCAGCGCCATCAGCAGCAGGGCGGTGAAGGTCTCGTTGGTGATGATCGCCTTGTCGAGCAGGATGTTGACGAAGATGATCATGATCAGCGCCTTGGTCTGAAGCAGCCAGCCGATCGCCGACGCCTCGCCGGGCCGCCATTTCAGGATCCGCCCGGCGGCGTGCACCCCCGCCAGCTTGCCGCCGACCGAGGCGACCAACAGCAGCGCCGCCGCGCCGAACACCGCAAAGCCACCGACCGCCCACTGCGTCTTCAACCCCGTCGACAGGAAGAACACCGGCATCACCGCGAGCAGCACGAAGTGACGGAACTGGTCCATCTTCGCGGTCGTGAACCATTTCGAATCAAGCACCGCGCCGGACAGGAACGCGCCGACCATGAAGTGCAGCCCCGCCCAGTCCGCCGCGAATCCGCAGCCCGCAAGCCAGATCAGGCTGACATACCAGCGGTCGCGCTCCTCGATCATCCCCATCAGTTTCCGCACGATCAACGTCGCCACGGCGAACCCGACCAGGAAGCCACCCTGCCGTCCGACGCGCTCCCAATCGAGCAAGATCAGCGCGAGCACGCCCCAGATCGCGATGTCGTCGAGGCTGGCGTAGCGCAGGATGCGCTGGCCGATCGGCTGGCGCAGCACGTCGAGCTTTTCGAGGAACAGCACAAGGATGGGGAGGGCGGTGACCGCGCAGGCCATGCCGATGCCGAGCACCACCTGCCACATCGCGCCGTCCGGTCCGCGCCAGCCGGGGTATTGCAGCATCAGCGTCGCAGCGATGCTGCCGGTCATCAATGGCACCGCGAGCGCGAGCCCTGCGGTGACGCCGGTCTCGGCGCGCCGCTTCCACGCCTCGCCGAGATCGAGTTCGATCCCCGCGACCCAGACGAACATCATCACCGCCCACCATGCGATGCCGTTGAGCGAGCCCATCGTCGCGGGGGTGAAGATCGTCGCATAATAATCGGGATACGCCGCGCCGAGCACGCCCGGCCCGAGCAGGATGCCACCGATGATCTGCACCACCACCAGCGGCGCCCAGTAATCGGTCCGCCCGAGCCGCCACACCAGATACGGCACGGTGAAGATGATGAGCATCGCAAGGAGGAAGACCTCCGTCGGCGTCATGGCGTGCATGTGATCCCCCCGCGTCCGGTCGGTTCCCCCCGCCGGCTTCGTTACGGTAGCGGTATTATGCTGCGCGGAGAGCCGCGGCAATACGCGGCTGTGTCTCCGGGGCGTGCCGTGACTGACCCTCCACCCTTGCGCCATTCCGGGACAGGTAGGGCGCCGGGGACCGTTGGGTGCGCTGGGCAGCGATGGTATTCGCGAGCAGCACTAGGCCCGCGGCGCGCACGCACCGGGACCGCGAGGGGATTTACCATGAAACGATCGTTGCTTGCGCTGACGCTGCTGTCCGTACCGTCGCTGGCACAGACCAACGCGCCGTTCACCGTCAACGGTCGCGGGTTCGGCTCGCTCCAGGACGCGGTGTCGTCGATCCAGCAAGGGACGGCGACGATCCTGATCGCGCCGGGTACGTATCGGCAGTGCGCAGTGCAGGCTGGCGGGCACATCACCTTCAAGGCGGTGCAGCCGGGCACCGCGATCTTCGAGAGCGTCGCGTGCGAGGGCAAGGCGGCGTTCGTCCTGCGTGGGCTGGGCTCGGCAGTCGATGGCATCGTCTTCCGTGGCTACAGCGTGGGCGACGGCAATGGTGCGGGTATCCGGATCGAGATGGGCAACCTCGCGGTAACGAACTCGATGTTCCTCAACAGCCAGGAAGGCATATTGGGCGGTGGGCCCACGACCAAGCGGATCACGATCGATCGCTCGACCTTTTCCGGGCTGGGCCAGTGCGACGTGTCGCCGGGCTGCTCGCACGCGATCTACCTCGCCAACGACGGCAGCGTGACGGTGACCAATTCGCGGTTCGAGCGCGGCACCGGCGGGCATTACGTCAAGCTGCGCAGCCCGACGGTGACGATCACCGACAACAGCTTCGACGATACGGGCGGGCGCAAGACCAACTACATGATCGACCTGTCCGATGGCGGCACCGGCCTGATCGCGCGCAACACGTTCGTGCAGGGCACGCACAAGGAGAATCACAGCGGGCTGATCGTCGTCGCCGCGGAGGCGAAGACGTATCGCTCTACCGGGTTGCGGATCGAGGCGAACGATGCGCGGCTGTCGCCGGGGGACACGACCAGCCCTGCATTCGTAGCCAATTATAGCCGCGACAAGCTGGCGATCGGCGCGAACCGGCTGGGGGCCGGGCTGCGGGCGTTCGAGACGCGGTGACGGAACTGTCTGATACCACCACGCCATCCTGACGAAAGTCAGGATCTACAGCCACTCAGGAGGGGGCAGGATGACGGGCGAAGGGGAAGGCGTTATGCTCGAGCAAGAGATTGTTCTCCCGCGAAGGCGGGAGCCCAGACTGGACTCCCGCCTTCGCGGGAGAACATACTACGCGAGCGAGACCTGCCTCAATTCGGGCAGGTGCTCGCAGCCCCCGGATCGAGATCGAGGCACCGTCCGTCCAGCCCGTTCACTGGCAACCCGATCGTCGCCGCCAGAGTCGGCACGATGTCGACCGTCTCGACCGACAGCGGCTGCTCGAACCCGCTCATCCCCTTGCGCCAGAACAGGATCGGCACGCGGCGGTCGTAATCCCACGGCGAGCCGTGCGTCTCGACATAGCCGCCCGCCGGCGACACGATCGTCGTCACGCGCGGCTTGAGCAGTACCACCAACTGCCCCGACCGATCCGGATCGAACGACGCCCGCGCGCGCTCGATCAGCGTCCAGTTTTCGGGTGGGGTCTTCGCCATCGGCGTCGCCATGATCTCGGCGGCGGAGTACGCCCCCGCGATCTGCGGCAGCGCGCGATAGCGGCGCAGCGCCTCGGCGAGCACCTTCGCGCGGGTCTTCTCCGGCAGCGTGTCGGCGATATACACGTCGCCCTCGGTCCCGAGCAGCACGCTGCCCGACAGCCCCATATCCTTGGCGATCGCGGTGCCGACCTGCTTGGCCAGCACGTTCTCGTCCATGTGCGCCTCCATCGGCATCGCGCGCTGCTGCTGGCGCTCGGTCGCATCGTGCGCGCCGTGATCAGCGGTCAGCACGACCTCGTAATCCACCCCGGTCTCGTCCATCACGTTGAAGAAATCGCCGAGCGTCTTGTCGAGCTGTGCCATCTGGATGCACATTTCGGAGC
>JAJNQF010000231.1 GCA_021154945.1 Sphingomonas sp. | reverse complement strand
GAGAGAGAGAGACGCCAAAGGCGGCGATGGGTGAGGGCACGCTTAGCGGTGCTCCCGGTACCCGTTGCGCCGGCTCGTTGACAGACCCATTCCGATCACGCCCTACCTCCGCCTAAATAGGGTAGAGCTACGCCGGCACAGTCGACGAAGGCGCACAAGCGCGACATCTCCCACCCGTTCGTGCTGAGTAGAGACCAAGTAGCTCCGTAAGGAACGTATGATGGCTCGTATCGAAGCACAGGTCCCGCGCGCGCCAACCCATCCTTCGATACGCCGCTCCGACAAGCTCAGCAGCTACTCAGGACGAACGGAAAGGACTCTCAAGCCGCCCGGTAATGCCAGAGCAACAACGGCCGAGCCAGCACCAGCCCCGCCAGGAACCCGCCGATATGCGCTCCAATAGCAATCGGCCCACTAGCCCCAACCGAAGCCCCGAACCCGGCCAGCCCCATCAGCAACTGGATCCCGATCCACGCCGCCGCCAGCCAAACCACATGCACGATCCCCGCCGGCACCGGCCCGATCGCCTGCGCCCGCCGCTCGCCATACAACAGCGCATAAGCCCCAACGACCGCCGAAATCGCGCCCGAAGCACCGATCATCGGCGCGGTAGACTCAGGCCCAAACGCCCAATGCCCAGCCGCCGCCGCATACGCGCCCAGCACGTACACAACGACCAACTCGACCGTCCCCAGCGCCTTCTCGACGAACTGCCCGCAATACACCAGCATCACGAGGTTCAGCGCGATATGCGCCCACCCGCCATGGATCAACGTCGCGGTCAGCGGCGTCGCCCAAGCGGGCACGATAAACATATGGTCGCTAGGAATACCAAGATCGGTCAGCCGCAACGGAATGAACCCGGCATTCACCGCCCAATACCCAAGCGACCCGCTCAGCACCAGGAATCCCGAGACGATGACCGTCACGATCGTGATGATCGCCGTCGCCCGCGTCTCGAAAAACGTCATAGGGCTCAGATGAACTCGATCTTAGAGACGACGTAATAGCGCTCGCCAGCCGGCACCGTGACCTCGACCTCTTCGTCGAGCTTGCGCCCGATCAGCCCACGACCCAGCGGCGAATTGTACGAGATCCGACCCGTCTTGGCGTTCGCCTCGGTCTGGCCGACGATCTGGTACTTCACCGGCTTGTCGTTCTCGTCGAGCAACGTCACCGTCGCGCCGAACACGACCTTGTCGCCCGAAAGGTCCTTCGGATCGATGATCTGCGCGCGGGACAGCTTGTCCTCGATATCCGAGATCGATGCCTCGACCTGGCCCTGACGCTCCTTCGCGGCATGATATTCCGCGTTCTCGCTCAGGTCGCCGTGCGCGCGCGCCTCTTCGATCGCGTCGACGATCGTCGGACGTTCGGCCTTCAGGCGCTTGAGATCCGCACTGAGCGTCTCATAGCCTTCCTGCAGCATCGGCATCTTTTCGACGGTCGCCATCTTCTCGTCCCCAAATCCATTACCCCGCGCGGGGCGCCATAACGGCCCCGCCCACACATCACGCTTATGTCGGGATCAGTTGTGCGACTGCGAATAATAGGATTGCAGCGGCCGTACTTCAAGGCTGTGCGTCGAAAGCTTGGCAATCGCCTTCGCCGCCTCGAGCGAAGCCGGTGCCGTCGTGAAGTACGGAATACGCTGGCCGAGCGCCGAAGCACGGATCGGCTGCGAGTCCTTGAGGCTCTGCCACCCCTCGGTGGTGTTGAAGATCAGTGCGATATCGCCGTCCTTGATCCGGTCGACGATATGCGGCCGGCCCTGCGCGACCTTGTTGACCTTCTCGACCGGAAGCCCCGCGAGTGCGAGGTAATCCGCGGTGCCGCCCGTGGCGACGATCGAGAAGCCGGTATCGACCAGCGCCTTGACCGCCTCGACGATCATCGCCTTGTCGCCGTCCTTCACGCTGACGAAGACGTTGCCCTTGGTCGGCAGGATCGTCCCTGCACCCAACTGAGCCTTGGCAAACGCAATCGTGAAATCGGGATCGATTCCCATGACTTCGCCGGTCGACTTCATTTCCGGTGACAGGACCGGATCGACGCCGGGGAACTTGTTGAAGGGGAACACCGCCTCCTTCACCGCATAATAGTCGATATGCCGGTCGATCTTCGGGAGGTTGACCAGCTTCTCGCCCGCCATCACCCGCGCGGCGATCTTGGCGATCGGCGCACCGATCGCCTTGGCGACGAACGGCACGGTGCGCGACGCGCGCGGGTTCACCTCGATAAGGTAGACCAGGCCGTCCTTCACCGCGAACTGGATGTTCATCAGCCCGACGACCGACAAGGCATGCGCAAGCGCCACCGTCTGCCGCTCGATCTCGGCGATGATCTCCGCCGACAGCGAGTAAGGCGGGATCGAGCACGCAGAGTCGCCCGAATGGACGCCCGCCTCCTCGATATGCTGCAACACGCCCGCGACCACCACGTCGGTCCCGTCGCAGATCGCGTCGACATCGACCTCGATCGCATCGCGCAGATACTGGTCGATCAGCACCGGCGAGTCGCCCGACACCTGCACCGCGGTCGCGATATAATGTTCGAGCTGCCCCAGCGTATCGACGATCTCCATCGCCCGGCCGCCGAGCACATACGATGGCCGCATCAGCACCGGATAGCCGATCCGCTCCGCCGCCGCGACCGCCTCGTCCCGACTCCGCGCCAGGCCATTGGCCGGCTGCAACAGCCCGAGCTTGGTGATCAGCGCCGCGAACCGCTCACGGTCCTCCGCCAGATCGATCGCGTCCGGCGTCGTCCCGAGGATCGGAATCCCGGCAGCTTCAAGCGAGCGCGCAAGGTTCAACGGCGTCTGCCCGCCGAACTGCACGATCACGCCGACGAGCTCGCCCTTCGACGCCTCGACATGCAGGATTTCCAGCACGTCCTCGGCGGTCAGCGGCTCGAAATACAGCCGGTCCGACGTGTCGTAGTCGGTCGACACGGTCTCCGGGTTGCAGTTAACCATGATCGTCTCATAGCCCGCATCCGCCAGCGCGAAGCACGCATGGCAACAGCAGTAATCGAACTCGATCCCCTGCCCGATCCGGTTCGGCCCGCCACCGAGAATGACGATCTTCTTGCGATCCGTCGGCTCGGACTCGTTCTCGGGCTCGCCGAAGCTCGGCGCCTCGTAGGTCGAATACATATACGGCGTCTTCGCATCGAACTCCGCCGCGCACGTATCGATCCGCTTGAACACCGGCCGCACGCCCAGCTTCAGACGATGCTGGCGCACCTCCTCCTCGGTCACGCCGCCGGTCATCGCCTTGACGACCTCGTGGATAAGCCCCGACCCGCGCGCGATCCCGCGGTTCATCCCGCGCAGATTGGCGGATTGCAGCGCCAGCCACGCGAGCCGCTTGTCGCTGAACCCCATGCTCTTCAAACGCCGCATGCCCGGCGCGTCGATCGGCAGGCCGTCCTTCATCACCTCGGCCTCGGCCGCGATGATCTCCGCGATCCGCTCCAGGAACCACGGATCGTACTTCGCGATCGCATGCACTTCGGCGACCGTGAAGCCCTCGCGCAGCGCCTGCGCCGCCACCAGCAACCGGTCCGGCGTCGCGACGGCCAACGCCGCCTCGATTTCCGCGCGCGGCGCACCGACCAGATGATCGACCTGGTTGAACCCTGACAAGCCCGTCTCGAGCCCGCGCAAAGCCTTCTGCATCGATTCATGGATGTTGCGACCGATCGCCATCACCTCGCCGACCGACTTCATCGCCGTGCCCAGCGTGTTCGACGCGCCCTTGAACTTCTCGAACGCGAACCGTGGGATCTTCGTCACGACGTAGTCGATCGTCGGCTCGAACGACGCGGGCGTGGCGCCGGTGATGTCGTTGGTGATCTCGTCGAGTGTATAGCCGACCGCCAGCTTGGCTGCGACCTTCGCGATCGGGAAGCCGGTCGCCTTCGACGCCAGCGCGGACGAGCGCGACACACGTGGGTTCATCTCGATGACGACCAGCCGGCCATCCTTCGGATTGACTGCGAACTGGACGTTCGAACCGCCTGTTTCGACACCGATTTCCCGCAGCACCGCGATCGATGCGTTGCGCATGATCTGGTATTCCTTGTCGGTCAGCGTCAGCGCCGGCGCGACCGTGATCGAGTCG
>JAJNQF010000192.1 GCA_021154945.1 Sphingomonas sp. | reverse complement strand
GCCATAAGCGGTCGGCTCGTCGATCCCGCGGCGTTTCATCAGGATCGCCTTGGCTTTGTCGACAGTGGTGCGATCGGCCAGCGCGCTTCGGGCCTCATGCAACTCGGCCTGCAACCGCGCAAACGCCTGAAACCGGCGGATCGCGAGGTCGATGACGGGCTTGATCCGCTGCTTGGCGAGCCCGTCGACGATATAGGCCGAGACCCCCGCATCGACCGCGGCGTTCGTGGACTCGGCATCGCTCTGGTCGACGAACATCGCGATCGGCCGCGCCAGCGCCCGTGATACCGCAAAGAATTCCTCGAGCATGTCGCGGCTGGGATTCTCGAGGTTGATCAGCACCACGTCCGGCGCGGCCTTCTCCAGCGCCGCGACCATCTCCAGCGTGCCGTCGATCACCACGATATCGTCGAGCCCAGCCTCGCGCAGGCCGTCCGAGATGATCGCCGCCCGCGTCGTGCTCGTGTCGATGATCGCGATCCGCATGCCGCCATCCTATGCGGCGCCGCACCAAATGGCGAGCGGCGGATGGACGAGTCCAAATGCCACCATCACGCGGTTACCGGCACCAAGCTGGCGACGGAATCTGACGGCGATGGCGCCTGTCCGATCGGCCACGATGTCGAGCGCTGCAAAAAGTCGAGTAGTTCTGGCGCATGTCGCGGCTACCGACTATACCGCTCGGTACTGAAGTGTTTTCCTAGCGGTCGCAACGTTACCGCAGGGTCCGCAGGAGAGTGGCGATGTCGATACTCATCAATGGGTTAGCAGTAGCGCCGCCCGACGATCCTCGTGTTTCGCTGCTCGATCTGCTGCGCGAAGGTCTGCATCTCTCCGGCACCAAGAAGGGCTGCAATCAGGGTGCGTGCGGCGCGTGCACCGTGCTCGTCGATGGCGAGCGGATCGTCTCCTGTCTCGCGCTCGCTGTTCAGTATGACGGGCGCGAGGTCACGACGATCGAGGGGTTGGCCGACGGCGATGCACTGCATCCGTTGCAGCAGGCATTCATCGATCATGATGGGTTCCAGTGCGGCTATTGCACGCCGGGGCAGATCTGTTCGGCGATCGGCATGGCGGCGGAGGCCAAGCGCGGCGTGCCGAGCCATGTCAGCTCGGATCTCGCCGCCGACGTGACGCTGACCCGCGAGGAACTGCAGGAGCGGATGAGCGGCAATCTGTGCCGCTGCGGCGCGCATAACGGCATCATCGATGCGATCCGTGAAACCCTGACGTCCGAGACCGGCCCGGCGGAGATGATGGCATGACCCCGTTTACTTATGCGCGGGCGGAAGACGCCGCCGATGCCTTGCGGCTAGGGCAGGCAAGCGCGACGGCCTATCTCGGCGGCGGCACCAATCTGGTCGACTTGATCCGCGAGACGGTCGCGCGGCCGACCGGGCTGGTCGACGTGACCGGACTGTCCGGCGGTATCGAGGAAACCGAGGGCGGCGGTCTGATGATCGGCGCCGCGGTCCGCAACACCGCGCTTGCCGAGCATATCACGGTTCGGAGGCGCTACCCGGTGCTGTCGCGCGCGATCCTGGCGGGCGCGTCGGCGCAGATCCGCAACATGGCGACCGTCGGCGGCAATCTGCTGCAGCGGACGCGGTGCACCTATTTCTACGACACCGACGGTTCGCGCTGCAACAAGCGCGCGCCGGGATCGGGATGTGACGCGATTGAGGGGTTCACGCGGGGGCACGCTATCCTCGGCGCGTCCACCGACTGCGTGGCGACGCACCCGTCGGACATGTGCGTGGCGCTCGCCGCACTCGACGCGATCGTTCACCTGCACGGGCGGGGCGGCGCGCGGACATTGCCGTTCGTAGAACTGCACCGGTTGCCGGGCGATCGGCCGGAGTTCGATACCGTGCTGGAACCGGGCGAGCTGATCACTGCGATCGAACTGCCTCCGATGAGTTTCGCGGCCAACTCGACCTATCGCAAGGTGCGCGACCGGGCGAGCTATGCCTTTGCGCTGGTCTCGATCGCGGCGGCGCTGGAGATCGAGGGCGGACGCATCACGGAAGTGCGGATCGCGCTGGGTGGGGTCGCGCACAAGCCGTGGCGGGCGTCGAAGGCGGAGGCCGCGTTACGGGGCGGACCCGCGACCGAAGAGGCGTTCCGTGCCGCCGCTGTCGCCGAGATGACGGACGCGGTGCCGCTCCGCGACAACGGCTTCAAGGTCGAACTGACCAAGCGCACTCTCGTCGCCGTCCTTGGCGACCTTGCCGGAGCAGCAGCATGAGCATCGTCGATACGGTCAAGGAAACCGCGCAGGGCTTGGTACAGGGCGCGATGAGCAAGCTGGTGCCGCTCGCACCCGACAGCTGGATTCCGGGCGGCGTGCCCGATCCGCTGATCCGCCAGCAGCATGGGTTGATCGGCACGTCGGTGTCGCGGCTCGACGGTCCGCTCAAGGTGCGCGGCGCGGCACCGTTCGCAGCCGAGTTTCCGCTGGAGGGTATGGTCTATGCCGCGCTCGCCTATGCGACGATCCCGCGCGGGCGGATCGCGGCGATCGACGTGGCGGCGGCCGAGGCGGCGCCGGGCGTCGTGCTCGTGATGACGCATCTCAATGCGCCGCGGATGAACAAGCCAGCGGTGTTCGGGTCTTCACCGACGGCGGCGGGTCCGGCGGACTTGCCGGTGATGCAGGACGACCGTGTTCACTGGAACGGCCAGCCGATCGCGCTGGTGCTCGCCGAGACGCAGGAGCAGGCCGATCACGCGGCATCGCTGATCGTACCGACCTATGCCACCGAACCGTCGACGACGTCGTTCGAGGCAGCAAAGGCGGCGGGCCCGCAGCCGGGGCTGTTCATGGGCCAGCCGTTGCTGAACGAGATCGGCGACGCGGACGCCATGCTGGCGGCGGCTCCGCACAAGGTCGATCACGTCTATCGCACGCCGCCTCACAACCATAACGCGATCGAGCCTCATGCCGCGACGATCGCGTGGGTCGGCGACGACCTGATCGTCCACGACGCGAGCCAACTCGTCACCGCTGCCGCACAGACGATTGCCGACGTGTTCGACCTGAAGGCGGGGCAGGTACGTCTTACCTCCCCGTTCGTGGGTGGAGGGTTCGGTGGCAAATGCCTGTGGGATCACCAGATTCTCGGCGCGGCCGCGGCCAAGCTGGCCGGGCGACCGGTACGGATCACGCTGTCGCGCGAGGGCGTCTACCGCATCGTCGGTGGCCGGACGCTGACCGAACAGCGCGTCGCGATCGGGGCGGACGTCGGTGGCCGCTTCAAGGCATTGATCCACACCGGGGTCGCCGCGATGACCCCGCACAACAACATGCCCGAGCCGTTCATCCTCGGCACGCGTGGCGGCTATGCAGCGGACAGCTTCAAGCTGTCGGTCGAGACCGTGACGATGAACATGCTCGCCAACACGTTCATGCGCGCGCCGGGCGAGTCCGTCGGCACCTTCGCGCTGGAATCCGCGATCGACGAACTGGCGATCGAACTCGACATGGACCCGATCGCGCTCCGCATCCGCAACGAGCCCTACGAGGATCCCACGTCAGGCCTTCCGTTCTCGTCGCGGCATATCGTCGAGGCGTGGCGCAGCGGAGCGGAACGGTTCGGCTGGGGCGAGCGGAGTGCTCAGCCAGGTACGCGTCGGGAAGGCGAGTGGCTGATCGGCATGGGCTGCGCGACCGGGACCTATCCCTATTACCGGATGCCGGGGGCAGCCGCCCGGATCACGCTGCGCCGTGACGGACATGCGCTGGTCGAGGTTGCTGCGCAGGAAATGGGGATGGGCACCGCGACGACCACCGCGATGGTTGCAGCCGATCGGTTGGGGCTGCCGCTAGACCATGTCTCGGTCGACTATGGCGATTCGATCATTCCCGGCGCGATCCTGGCCGGTGGATCGCAACAGACCGCGGCGATCGGCGCAGCCGTGATCGCCGCGCATCATGCGCTGGTCGCCGACCTGCTGAAGCTGGCGGGC
>JAJNQF010000182.1 GCA_021154945.1 Sphingomonas sp. | reverse complement strand
ACCTGCTGTTCGACCACCGCGCGGTTACCGGCGCGACGCTGATCGTCATCACCCACGACCCCGCCCTCGCGGCACGCTGCGATCGCACCGTTGAACTCGCCGACGGCCGGATCGTCTCGGACCGCCTGCGGTGAACGACTGGCGGCTGGCGTGGCGGCTTGCGCGGCGCGAACTCGACCTGCGGTTTCGCGGGCTGCGGCTGTTGCTCGCCTGCCTGTTCCTCGGCGTCGGTGCGCTGGCCGCGATCGGCAGCCTGACGCGGGCGATCGACACCGAACTGGCATCTCGCGGTAGCGCGATCCTCGGCGGCGACGTCGAGTTCGCCGCGTCTCAGCGCGCCGCGACCCCCGCCGAACGTGCTGCGATGGCGCGGCTGGGGATTGTCTCCGAAACCGTGCGCATGCAGGCGATGGCGGTGCGCGGCACCAACAGCGTCCCGATCGAACTCAAGGGCGTCGATCGCGCCTATCCGCTATACGGTACGCTGGCCCTGCGCGGCGATGTGGCAACGGTGCTAGATGCCAACACCGTCCTGATCGTGCCGGCGCTGGCCGGCCGCCTCGGGATCGCGCCCGGCGCTCAACTCAAGCTCGGCACCGCGACCTTCACGGTCGGCGGCATCGTCACGGGCGAGCCGGACCGGTTGGGCGAAGGATTCACGCTCGGCCCGGTCGCGATCGTCTCGCTCGCCGGTATCGCGCGAACCGGGCTGGTCCAGCCAGGCAGTCTGTACGAAAGCAAATATCGCGTCCGCCTGCCGACCGGCGCATCGCCGACCAGTGCCGTCGACCGCTTCAAGGCGGCGTTCGCGACCGCCGGATGGGAAACCAAGACGCGCGATCGCGCCGCACCCGGCGCCGAGCGCTTCGTCGATCGCATGGGGCAGTTCGTGCTGCTGGTCGGGCTATCGGCGCTGGTCATTGCCGGGATCGGCGTCGGCAACGGCGTATCCTCCTATCTCGCCGCGCGTCGCGGGAGCATCGCCGCGTTGAAGGTGCTCGGCGCGACGTCGGGGATCATCGCGCGGATCTACGTGCTGCAGGTGGCGGTCGTCGCGGCGATCGGCATCGCCGCCGGGCTGGTCGCAGGCGTCCTCACCGTGCCGCTGATCGTGTGGCTAGCGGGGGACGTGCTGCCCGTCGCGCCGCGCTTCACGCTCCAAGTCGCGCCGTTGGCGCTCGCCGCGGCGTATGGCATGCTGATCGCGCTCGCGTTTACCGCACCGCCTTTGATCGAGGCCGGTCGCATTCCCGCCGCCGGACTGTTGCGCGGCGTGCCGGGCGAGCGCCCCGTGCCGTTGCGCAAGGCCCTGCCATGGGTGCTCGGCGCCGGCGCCGCGATCGTCGCGCTCGCGTTGCTCACCGCCGAACAGCCCGCACTGAGCGCCGGGTTCCTGGCGGCGGTGGCCGGCGTGCTGGCACTCCTGGCGGTGTTCGGATGGGGCGTCCGGCGGAGTGCCGCACTGTTGCCCCGATCGCGCCGCCCGCTGCTCCGACTGGCGATCGCTGGCCTCCACCGCCCCGGCGCAAGGACCGGCACGCTGGTCGTCGCGCTCGGGCTGGGACTGACGCTGTTCGTCCTGCTGGCGGCGATCCGCACCAGCATCGACGCTAATATCGAACGCTCCGTACCACAGCGTGCGCCGGCCTTGTTCGCGCTCGACGTCCCGCCCGATCGCGAAGCCGATTTTCGCCGGACTGTCGAAGGCATCGCGATCCACCCGGTGATCCGCACCGTGCCGGCGATGCGCGGCACGATCACCGGCTACGGGACGACGCGGGTCGCCGACCTGAAGACCCTGCCCGAAGGCGCCTGGGCGTTGCGCGGCGAACGTGGCCTGACCTATTCCGCGACCCTGCCCGAGGGCAGCGAACTGACCGCCGGCCGGTGGTGGCCGCGTAATTACCGCGGCCCACCTCTCGTCTCGATCGACGAGCGTCTGGCGAAGGTGCTCGATCTCAAGATCGGCGATCCGCTCACCTATACCCTGCTCGGCGTCGAGCGGACCGCGCGGATAGCGTCGTTCCGGCGGATCAGCTGGGATACGCTCGGCTTCAACTTCGTCATGGTGTTCTCGCCCAACGCCATCGAGGATGCGCCGCACAACCTGGCGGCGACGATCGATCTGGCGCCGGGCGAGGAATCGATGGTGATGCGCGCCTTGCTGCCCCGCTTCCCGTCGGTATCGGTGATCGAGGTGCGCGGCGTGCTGGGGCAGGTCCGCGCGATCGTCTCGCAGATGGCGACCGCGATCACCGCGGCGGCGTCGGTCGCGATCCTCGCCGGTATCGCCGTGCTGATCGGTGCGATCGCCGCCGCACGCGAGGCGCGCACCTATGACGGCGTGATCCTGCGCACGCTCGGCGCGACGCGACGCCAGGTGCTCGCGGTGCAGGCGCTCGAATACGCTTTCCTGAGCATCGTGCTTTCGCTTCTCGCGCTCGCGCTTGGACTCGGTGGCGCGTGGTATGTCGTCACGCAGCTGTTCAGCTTTCAGTGGCTGCCGGATTATGCGGCGGTCGCAGCGACGCTGATCGGCGGGGCGGGGCTGACGATGGCGATCGGGTTGATCGGTGCGTGGCCTATCCTCGGCGCGCGTCCGGCTCAGGCGTTGCGGCAACTCTGACGGCACGTTTGCACGCGCACGGCGTTGGGTCGGCACATACCGGAACCAAGGGGCAAGACGCTGAACAAAGGTGAGTTACGAGCCGAG
>JAJNQF010000173.1 GCA_021154945.1 Sphingomonas sp. | reverse complement strand
GTTCGCTGCCGTGGAAGCGGGCCGCGCGGATCAGGGCGGAGATACGGGGATGGGGTTTGGCCTCGACGCGCGCAGAAGGCGTATCGTCAGGGATCTGACGTTCCGTCCCGGACGCAGCCATCTGAGAGTCGAGCTGAGAGTCCACCAGAGGGCACCCGAGCAAGAAGGATCCAAATTGACGCCGACGGGGCGCACTCTTGCGATTGGCGATCGTGACTCGAAAATGATCGCGCTTGAAGTGTAGATATCTTACCTAAATCATTGACTTTTCGGAAGAAATCTATTGCCGAAACGATTGCTGGAGGGCGAACGTAATGTCGCGGGCGGTCGCACTGAACGCCGCCGCAGAGCACGTCGCTTCCAATTGGATATTTATCTTCCGTCGCCGTGCAAGTTCGCTATCATGCCGCCTCGATCGGGACCAGGATCTGAGGAAAGGAGTGTCGGGCGCCAGGGTCCCCAGATCGGCCGGGAGTGGGGTACCGCGTCGTTTCCATGGGGTGTGCCGGAGGGGCGAGTGCTGCCGACAGGGCGGCGTTGGCCCGCCCGTTGTCCTTGGAGGCGACATGACGTCTGACAAAGTCGGCACCTCGATCGCTCAGCCCGGCGGCTTCTCATCTGGCCCGACACCAATCCGGCCGCGGGTTTTCGTCCTCAGTGACCTGCGGCTCCTGCGCGAGGGCGTGGCCGCGGCCCTGTCCCAGCAGCCAACCGTCGAGGTCGTGGGCGCGTCCGATCTTTCGGCCCAGCCGTGGGGCATCGCCGAGCTCGCGCCGGACGCTCTGCTGCTCGACATCACCGTCCCCGGCAGCCTCAACCTGTCGGAACCTATCCGCAATGCGTTGCCGCGCGCCAAAGTCGTCTGTCTCGGGGTCGCCGAGATCGAACCGGTGGTGATGGCCTGCGCCCGCGCCGGCGTCTCCGGCTTCGTCGCGCCGAACGGCTCGGTGAGCGACGTGCTCGCCGCGGTGCACTCCGCCGTGCGCGGCGACCTCGTGTGCTCTCCGCGCACCGCCGGCATCCTGCTCAATCGGGTGAGCGCCCTTACGGCCCCGCGCGCCGTCGAGGACTCCTCCGATGCGCTGACCCAGCGCGAACGCGAGATCGCGCGTTGCGTCGGTGAAGGCCTGTCGAACAAGCAGATCGCCAAGGCGCTCGGCATCCAGAGCGCGACGGTGAAGAATCACGTTCACAGCATCCTGGGCAAGCTCAAGATGCGCCGTCGCATCGAAATCGTCGCCTTCTCGCGACGGCAGGCGACTCATAGCCCCGATCGCATACCTGAGAATCACAAGCAGCGTGATTCGGCGATGGTCCATGACCGTGCGGCGATGGATGGGGACCCAACGGTCTAGATCCCAATCACGCAACGCTGCCGGCAAATCGCGCTCGCGTCGCGATCGGGTCACGCTCCCGTCGCGATCGGATGATCGCAAGCGATTCCGCCGCGCCGATGCCGTCCTCCATCCGACGCACAAGGCACCGCGGGCTGCTTTCCTCACATGAGGTCGCCTAGTCCATAGGGCTCATTCGCCCGCGCGAACTCTCTGCGACAATCCCTGCGCTCGACGACGGTGCGCCCTCGCTTCCGCACCGTCCATCCGGCTTTTGACGGAAGAGGAGGTCCCATGCCCGTCGCCCTTCTGCAACCCGGCGTATATATCGAAGAGCTGCCGAGCGGTGTGCGCACGATCACTGGCGTGGCGACATCGATCACGCTGTTCGTCGGCTGGGCGCCGCGCGGCCCGACCAACCGGGCGCTGCGGTTGACCAGCTTCGCCGACTACCAGCGCGCCTATAACGGCCTCGATTCGCGTTCGTTCCTGGGCTACGCGGTGAATCACTTCTACGACAATGGCGGCGCGGACGCCTATGTCCTGCGCATTGCCGACGCGACGGCGGTGACCGCGGCCTGCGATATCGGCGACATCCACATTCCGGCGAGCTCGCCCGGTGCCTGGGCCAGCAACTTCAGCGTGCGGCTGACGCGGCGGGTCGACGATGCGACACGCTTCACCATCGACGTCATCCAGCCCAGCGCCAACAACGCGGTGCTGGAGTCGTTCGCCAACCTCTCGGTAAACCGCACCGATCCGCGCTTCGTGCTGGCGGTCATCAACGGCCGCTCCGCCTTCATCGACAATCTCACGGTGGCGGCGGTGCCGACGACGCCGGCCAACGCCACGGCGGCGCTGAACGCCACCACCAACGGCGTCGATGGCACGGTGATCGGCCCGGCCGATGCTGCGTTCCGCACCGCCCTCACCAACGCCTTCGATGTCGGCGGCATCGCCGACCGCATCGACCTCTTCAACATCGTCTGCGTGCCCGGCCTGACCGACGGGCCGACCATTGCCACCTTGCAGCAGCGCGTCCGCAACCGGCGCGCCTTCCTGATCGTCGATGCCGGGCAGACCGAGATCGTCAGCACGGTGGTCGCCTCGCTGGCCGGCAAGACCGGCGTCAATGCACCCAACTCGGCGTTGTTCTTTCCCTGGGTGCAGGCGCCCGATCCGCTGCAGCAGGGCGCGCTGCGGCCGTTTCCGCCGTCGGGCTTCATGGCCGGCATCTTCGCCCGCACCGATTCCTCGCGCGGCGTATGGAAGGCGCCAGCCGGCACCGAGGCCTCGATCACCGGGGCGACCGGTCTCGCCATCACCATGAGCGACGCCGAGAACGGCCAGCTCAATCCCAGTGCGGTGAACTGCCTGCGCACCTTGCCGGTCTACGGCACCGTCGCCTGGGGCGCCCGCACGCTCGACGGCAACGACGCCCGCGGCTCGGAATGGAAGTACATCCCGGTGCGGCGCACCGCGCTGTTTCTCGAGGAAAGCCTTTATCGCGGCACGCAATGGGTCGTGTTCGAGCCCAACGACGAGCCGCTGTGGGCGCAGATCCGGCTCAATATCGGTGCGTTCATGCAGGGCCTGTTCCGCCAGGGTGCCTTCCAGGGCACGACGCCCCGGCAGGCCTACTTCGTCAAATGCGACCGCGAGACGACGACGCAAGCCGACATCAACCTCGGCATCGTCAACATCTTCGTGGGCTTCGCCCCGCTGAAGCCGGCCGAGTTCGTCGTGCTCAAGATTCAGCAGATCGCCGGCGAGATCCCGACCTGATCGGCGCTGAAAGGAACCTGCCATGGCCCAGTTCTCCGTCAATCCGCAGCGCTTCGACCCGTACAAGAACTTCAAGTTCCGGGTGAAGTGGGATGGCCGCTACGTCGCCGGCATCAGCAAGGTGTCGGCGCTGAAGCGCAGCACCGAGGTGGTCGAGCACCGCGAAGGCGGCGACCCGTCGACCGGGCGCAAGTCGCCGGGACGCACCAAGTTCGAGGCGGTGACGCTGGAGCGCGGCGTCACCCACGACACCGAGTTCGAGAAATGGGCGAACAAGGTGTGGAATTTCGGCTCAGGCCTGGGCTCGGAAGTGTCGCTGGCGGATTTCCGCAAGGACATCATCCTCGAGTTCTACAACGAGGCCGGCCAGCTCGCGATCGCCTACAAGATCTTCCGCTGCTGGGCGTCGGAGTTCCAGGCTCTGCCCGATCTCGACGCCAACGCCAACGCCGTCGCCATCCAGACGCTCAAGCTCGAGAACGAGGGCTGGGAACGCGACCTCGACGTGACCGAGCCGTCCGAGCCCAGGTTCACCGAGCCGGCGTGACGAGGCGGACATGCGGGCGACAGAATCGACCGATCGCGAGCGCCAGGTGCTCGCGCTGTGGGAAGCGACCGTCGGCCGCGACCGCTGGCAGCGCGACGACGCGCTGCTCGGCATCGCGGTCCCGGCGCCCCGCGGTCTCGGCGCCCGCAATCTCGGCCTGCTCGCGCTGCGCAACACGATCTTCAATCGCCAGTGGTCCTTGCGCAGTGCCTGCCCGGCCTGCGCAACGCAATGCGAATTCACCGTCGATTGCGTCTCCCTGGCCGAGCAGCTCGGCGGCCAGCCGATCGAGCGCAGCGCCGCCATCGAATGGCAGGGCCGGTCGCTGTTGGCGCGTGCGCCGACGATCGATGACCTGATTGCCATCGCCGGAAAAACCGACACTGCTGATGCGGCGCGGGCGCTGCTTGCGCGCTGTCTCGAGGGCGCCGACGACCTTGCGCTCGACGACCTTGCGCTCGACGGGCTGGCGGTCGAAGGGCTGGAGCGGCATCTCGAGGCATTGGACCCCGCGGCAACGATCGCCTTCCAGCTGCGCTGCGTCGGCTGCGGCCACGACTGGTCGTCGCTGCTCGATGTCGGCGAGGCCCTGTCGGCCGAGCTGCAGCGCGCTGCCGAGCGGACCCTGACCGAGGTCGACGCCCTGGCGCGCGCCTATGGCTGGACCGAGGCCGAGGTGTTGCAGCTCTCACCGGCTCGCCGCGCCGCCTATCTTCAGCTCGTCGAGGCCATGTGATGGGTTTGCTCGCTCATCTCGCCCGCCTGGCTCGCGGCGAGGCGCCGGCAGGCGCGGCCCGGGTCTCCCTGCCGCCTCGCTTCTCCGAGACGAGCCTGGTGGCGGGGCAGCCGTTTGGAGAGATCATCGATGAAGGTCGGGCGTCACCTGTTGCGCCTGCCAGCCGAC
>JAJNQF010000168.1 GCA_021154945.1 Sphingomonas sp. | reverse complement strand
AAGGCGGGGGGCCAGACTGGGCCCCCGCCTTCGCGGGGGAACACGGGGGCGGACAGTAAGGTGGCGTATAATCACGGCACCCCAAACCCCCTCTATCCGCGCAACAAGTCGAAAGCCATTGGACCTGCCCGCGCAACGACGTTAGTGCGCGCCCAAGTCCAATCGGAGTTTAGACATGGGTTATCGGGTGGTGGTCGCAGGGGCGACCGGCAATGTCGGGCGCGAGATGCTCAATATCCTGGCGGAGCGCGAGTTTCCGGCGGACGAGATCGCCTGCGTCGCGTCGTCGCGCAGCCAGGGGTTGATGGTCGACTACGGCGACACCGGCAAGCAGATCAAATGCCAGAACATCGAGCATTTCGACTGGAACGGCTGGGACATGGCGCTGTTCGCGATCGGCTCCGAGGGCACCGCGGTCTACGCACCGATCGCCGCCGCTGCCGGCTGCGTCGTGATCGACAATTCGTCGCTCTACCGGATGGATCCCGACGTGCCGCTGATCGTGCCCGAGGTGAACCCCGAGGCGATCGACGGTTACAAGGTCCGCAACATCATCGCCAACCCGAACTGCTCGACCGCGCAGATGGTCGTCGCGCTGAAGCCGCTGCACGACGCCGCGAAGATCCTGCGCGTCGTCGTCTCGACCTATCAGTCGGTCTCCGGCGCGGGCAAGGCGGGGATGGACGAGCTGTTCGAGCAGAGCCGCAACATCTTCGTCGGCGATCCGGCCGAGCCCAAGAAGTTCACCAAGCAGATCGCCTTCAACGTGATCCCGCACATCGACAGCTTCCTCGACGACGGCTCGACCAAGGAAGAGTGGAAGATGGTCGTCGAGACCAAGAAGATCCTCGACAAGAAGATCAAGGTCACCGCGACCTGCGTCCGCGTGCCGGTGTTCGTCGGCCATTCGGAAGCGATCAACATCGAGTTCGAGAACGAGATTTCGGCCGAGGAGGCGCAGAACATCCTCCGCGAGGCGCCCGGCATCATGCTGGTCGATAAGCGCGAGGACGGCGGCTACATCACGCCGATCGAGTGCGTCGGCGACTTCGCGACGTACATCAGCCGCGTGCGCGAGGATCCGACCGTCGAGAACGGCCTCAACCTGTGGTGCGTGAGCGACAACCTTCGCAAGGGTGCGGCGCTGAACGCGGTCCAGATCGCCGAACTGCTCGGGCGGCGGCATCTACAAAAGGCGTAAACCGCTCAGGGCGATTCGCCCCGATATCAACCGCTTCGATCCGCGTGACCGCGTCGCCATCCAGAATGGCGGCGCGGTTTTTGCGTATCCGGCGGGTGCGCAAAATTATTCCGCGCCCATCGCTCAGTCGTTAGACCCATTTCGACGATTGATCTCCTCGTGAGACTTGTTGCGTTTTGGGTGGAATCTCGATCTCCGTTCAGAAGTGTGTCTGTTAACATACGTAGTAAAGTTCAAAGTTGATAAACCATAATGCTACCGACTGTAACCGATACAAGTATAATTACGAAATACATGTCATATCGGCTAGATATCAAAGTCGTTTTAATAGGTAACTTACTGTTAGTAATCATGGGTCGAGGTTTCCCACGTTCCGGTCACTAGGTTGGCAGACAACCAGTGTCCGGTGACGGTTGGGCTGCATTTGCAGTCGCTTGTGGAGGTCATCGGCATGTCTATCGCGTCGGCTTATTGGAATGCGTCGGAAGCTCGGAATTCGGGCGTAACCCCATCCGGGATGCAGCAAACCGCCAGGCCGCGGCGCGACACCAGGCTCCTACGGCAGATGCGCGGCAGCGTTTCGTTGCTCGGGCTGGCTGCCACCACGTTCCTCGCATCGCAGCCGGCCTACGCACAGGTCGCACCGCCGACCAATCTGGTCAGCGCCTGTTCGGGCGTAAGCTTGCCGCGCTCGGTTGTCACCGATATCCTCAGGCCGGTGATTACCGGGGTGGTCGATCCGATCCAGTCGACGGTCAACCCGATCCTAGGCAGCGTCAACGCGGTCATCTCCGTGCCGATCGTGTCGTTGGTGGTCCCCCCCCTGACCGTGAGCAACCTGAACATCGATGCGACCGGGCTGCTCGACGATGCCGCGTCGGGCGCACCGATCACGCTGCGGGTCCTGAACACGAACGGGACGATCGTCGGGCCGGGGGATCGGTGTGATTCGCAGGCGGATGGCTTTTCCCTGCGCACGACCGCCGGCATCGCGATCGGCGGCAACCGGATCACCGGGCTCGGCGCGTCCGGGGTGGCGGCGTTTGCAGGCGAGGCGAACTCGATCGCGTTCGGTAACGCGGCGGTGACTGACGCGACCGCGCTGGGCGCGATCGCGCTCGGCACAGATGCCGGCGTCGGTGCGGGCGCGATCGGCGCGGTTGCGCTGGGCACGGGTGCGATTGCAACCGGCGCGAACGGCGTCGCGCTGGGAGCCGGCAGCCTTGCCGCACGCGGTCCGGTTGCAGGCTATACGGCGATCGGCCTGGGTACGGTCGCGCAGACCTCGGCGGGCGAAGTCTCGGTAGGCACCGCAACCGCCCAGCGACAGATCACCAACGTCGCGGCAGGCTCGGCGGATACCGATGCGGTCAACGTCAGCCAACTCGCAGGCGTCCAGGCGCAGATCGGTACGGTCGCAAGCGGCGCGGTGCAGTATGACGATGTGGGCCGGTCCAGCGTGACGCTGGGCGGGGCCGGCGCGGGCTTGCCCCCCGTCGCCCTGACCAACGTCGCGGCGGGGACGCTCGGCGCGGGCAGCACCGATGCGGTGAACGGCGCACAGCTCGGCGCGACCAACGATGCGGTGGCGATCAATACCACCAACATCGCGAACGTCTCGACCAGCGTCACCGCGCTCCAGACCGACGCCTTGCTCTACGACGGCACGCTGCAGGCCTACAATGCCGGGCGCGGCGGGGTGGCACAGCAGATCACAAACGTCGCGGCGGGAACGCTCGGCGCGGGCAGCACCGACGCGGTGAACGGTGCACAGCTCGGCGCCACCGACGATGCGGTGGCGATCAACACCACCAATATCGCGAACGTCTCGACGAACGTCACCGCGCTCCAGACCGACGCCTTGCTCTA
>JAJNQF010000162.1 GCA_021154945.1 Sphingomonas sp. | reverse complement strand
TAACGGTACGTTGCCCTTTGCGGCTCTGGATCCTGACTTCCGTCAGGATGACGGCGTACGGGGCGGGGCGCCCCCCTCCCCGAGAAGCGAGGGGCTATAACTCCCGCGTGACGTCAGCGAATTAAGCCAATAAGGCTACATCCAGTGGCCACCTTACACGCCTTCGCAAATCCAGCGCGCTTTCTGCAGATCGCCAAGCCGTTGACTCCGTTGCTCTTCTGGCTCGGCGTCGCCTTCATCGTGCTCGGCTGCTGGGCAGGCCTGACGCAGACCCCGCCCGATTACCTCCCGGGCGAGACGGTCCGTATCCTCTACATCCACGTGCCCGCCGCGTGGCTCGGCATGGGCGGGTGGAGCGGGATCGCGATCTCCAGCATCATGTTCCTCGTCTGGCGCCACCCGCTCGCCAGCGTCGCCGCGCGCGCGATCGCGCTGCCGGGCGCGGTATTCGCCGCGCTCTGCCTGATGACCGGTTCGATCTGGGGGCGGCCGACCTGGGGAACGTGGTGGCAATGGGACGGCCGGCTGACCTCGATGCTGCTGCTGTTCTTCGTCTACCTCGGCTACATGGCGCTCGCGAAGGCCGATGCGGATCGAGGCGGCGACGGGCGCGTGCCGGCGCTGTACGGGATCGCCGGATCGGTGCTGCTGCCGATCATCCGCTATTCGGTGGTGTGGTGGAACACGCTGCATCAGGGGCCAAGCATCGGGCTGACCAAGTCGACGATCGACGGCTCGATCCTGTGGCCGCTGCCGATCATGCTGGCCGGCTTCACCTTCGCGTTCGCGGGGATCGTGCTGATGCGGATGCGGACGATGCTCGCCGTTGCGAAGACCGAAGCCCGCATGCGCAGGATGGCCAGAGCATGAACCCCTGGCCGTTCGTAACTGCCGCATATGTCGTGACGCTCGGTGGCGGTGCGATCCTCGCGCTACTGAGCTACCTCGCGATGCGGAAGGCCGAGAAGTGAAGGCCAAGCATCAACGCCTGACGCTCGCGCTGCTGGCGCTCGGCGCGGTCGTAGTTGCGGGCCTGCTCGCGCTGTCGGCGCTCAAGGACCAGGCCGCATTCTTCTACGCACCGTCCGACGTGCGCCGCGACGGCCTGCCGCTCGGTCGCGCGGTCCGGCTCGGCGGGATGGTCGAGAGTGGCTCGATCAAGCGTGCATCCGACGGAATCACCGTCCATTTTGTAGTCACCGACGGGCTGGCGACCACCCCCGTCGTCTTCGCCGGCATCGTCCCCGACCTGTTCCGCGAGAAATCGGGCGTCGTTGCCGAAGGCCAGTTCCAGCCGAACGGCAGCTTCGTCGCCTCGAACCTGCTCGCCAAGCATGACGAGAAATACATGCCGCCCGAAATGGCCGGCAAGATGCACGAAACCAAGACACTCGAACCGGACGCTAAGCAGTGATCGCCGAAGCAGGCCTCGCCGCGCTCTGGTTCGCGGGCGCGCTGGCGGCGTTGCAGCTGGTGATGGCGGCGATCGGCATCGCACGCGATCGTGACGACGTGGCGGCGGCCGTACGACCTGTGGCGATCGTTCAGGGGCTGCTTGCGCTGCTGGCGATGGCGCTCCTGATCGAGCTGTTCCTCGAGTCCGACATGTCGGTGAAGCTGGTTGTCGAGAACAGCCATTCCGCCAAGCCGTGGCTTTACAAGTTTGCTGGCGCATGGGGGAATCACGAAGGCTCGATGCTGCTCTGGGTGACGATCCTGGGGCTGGCCGGCGGGGCGGTCGCGATCTTCGAGCGCTCGCTTCCCGAACGCACGCTGACCGCGACGCTCGGCGCCCAGGCGACGATCGCGCTCGGCTTCTACGCGTTTCTGCTGTTCTCCTCGAACCCGTTCGCGCGGCTCAATCCGGCAGCGCCCGACGGCCTCGGGCTCAACCCGCTGTTGCAGGACCCCGGCTTGGCGTTCCATCCGCCGACGCTCTACACGGGGTATGTCGGCCTTTCGGTCGCCTTCTCGTTTGCCGTCGGCGCGCTCGTCACCCGCGACGTGGGACCGGCGTTCGCGAAGGCAATGCGGCCTTGGGTACTAATCGCGTGGATATTCCTGACGCTAGGCATCACCGCTGGCAGTTACTGGGCGTATTACGAGCTCGGCTGGGGCGGCTGGTGGTTCTGGGACCCAGTCGAGAATGCGTCCCTGATGCCGTGGCTCGCCGCGACTGCGTTGCTCCACTCGGTGACGGTTCTCGCGACACGCGACGGATTGCGTGCGTGGACGATCATGCTGGCGGTGGTCGCGTTCTCGATGTCGATGATCGGCACGTTCCTGGTCCGCTCGGGCATCCTGACGAGCGTCCACGCCTTCGCGGTCGATCCGGAGCGGGGCGCGTTCATCCTGGCGTTGCTCGCGATCTATATTGGCGGTGCGCTTGCGTTGTTCGCCGCGCGGATCGGCACCGTCCGTGCTGGCACGACCTTCGATCCGGTCAGTCGCGAAGGCGGGCTGGTCGCCAACAACCTGCTCCTTTCGGTAATCCTCGGGATCGTCCTGATCGGCACGCTCTACCCGATCGTCGCGGCGAGCTTCGACGTGCAGCTGTCGGTCGGCCCACCGTTCTTCAACAAGGCCGCGGGGCCGATCGCGTTGCTGCTGGTCGCGGTGATGGCGGTCGGGCCGTTGCTGCGCTGGCGGCGTGACGACGCAAAGGCGGTGTTCGGCCGTGTGATGCTGCCGATTGGCGCAACGGTCGCGGCCGCGCTTGCGCTGTTGTTCGTGTGGCCGGGTTGGCTCCCCTGGGCCGGGCTGTCGCTCGCCGCAGGGCTCGCTGTCGCCAG
>JAJNQF010000161.1 GCA_021154945.1 Sphingomonas sp. | reverse complement strand
GAACACGCCCGCCTCGTTCATCCAGCGCAGCACAAGCTCGGGGTCTCGCGGCGAGGTCAGCACGTCAAGGAAGAGGGCGTTGGCGGTGGGGCTGTTGCGAACGTCATCGACAAGTTTCGCGTCGCGGGCGGCGGCTCGCATGGCCAGGGGGTGGATCTCGACGCCGTGCTTGTCCGCCAGTTGGAAGATCTCGATCAGGCGTTCGGGATCGGCCTGGAAGAAGTCGTCGCTCGGCAGTGCCAGCCGACCGCGATCGAGCACGAAACCGTTGAGCTTCCGCGGGGAGCGGCGGATCGTCGGCAATCCGAAGCGCCGGCCACGCGCCGCGAACTTCTCGTCGAGATGCGCGAGGAACACGCCGCTGAGGGTGCCGACGGTCTTCGCCTGCAGGAAGTAGAACTGCATGAACCGTTCGACCTTCGACTTGCCCGGCCGGTCCGAGAACCGCATCCGGTCGGCGATCTCGCGTTGCAGGTCGAACGTCAGGCGATCCTCGGCGCGGCCGGTGATGCTGTGCAGATGGCAGCGGACCGCCTGGAAGAAATTGTCGGCGCGGTGGAACAGGCGGTATTCCGCCTTCGTGAACAGCCCGACGCCGACCAGTTCGGCGGCGCGCTGGACGTCGTAGATGTATTTGCCGATCCAAAACAATGCGTGAAGATCGCGTAGGCCGCCCTTGCCCTCCTTGATGTTGGGTTCGACGACGTAGCGCGTGTCGCCCATCTTCCGGTGTCGCGCGTCGCGTTCGGCGAGCTTGTCGGCGATGAAGGTGCGCGCGGTGTCCGCCTGGACCTCGGTCTTGAAGCGGTGCGACGCCTGTTCGTACAACTCGGTGTCGCCGCAGACGTAGCGCGCCTCGAGCAGTGCGGTGCGGACGGTGACGTCGCTCTTCGCCTGGCGGACCATCTCGTCGAGCGAGCGACTCGACTGGCCGAGCTTGAGCCCGAGATCCCATAGTGCGTACAGCATCGATTCGATCACGCGCTCGGCCCAGGGCGTCTGCTTGCCGGGCGTGAGAAAGCCGATATCGACGTCCGAATGCGGGGCCATTTCCGCGCGGCCGTAACCGCCGACCGCGATCAGCGTTAGGCGCTCGCCGATCGTCGGGTTGGGCAAGGGATACAGCCGCTGCGTCGTGAAATCGAACAGGATGCGGAGCAACGCGTCGATCAGATAGGCCTGCGCGCTCGACGCTTCCAACCCGCGCGACGGATGTTCGACGAGGCGACGTTCGACCTCGATCCGGCCCTTATCGAGTGCCGTCTTCAACAGCATGGTCGCGTCGCGGCGCAGCGCGGTCGGGTCGACGCCTTCCAACGCGGCAATGGTTTCGGCGACGGCGCGGCGATCGATGATCGTGCGACGGTTGGGGAGGTGATCGAAGCGGCCGGACATGACGCTCAGATAGGGGCGCAACGCCCATGCGTCATCAGGATTGCGCAAAACCTCTGTGAAACGTAACCGGACGCGCGAGTGGAGGACGAAAATGAGCGAACCATTGCGCGTAGCCCTGGCTGGGTTGGGGACGGTAGGCGGCGGGGTGATCCGGCTGCTGGATGCGAACCGCGAGTTGATTGCGCGGCGGGCCGGGCGGGAGATCGAGATCGTCGCGGTGTCCGCACGCGATCGCGGCAAGGATCGCGGCGTCGACCTGACGCGCTTCGCGTGGGTCGACGACACGACCGCGCTGGCGAAGCAGCCGGGCGCGGATGTCGTGGTCGAGCTGATCGGTGGTTCCGATGGTCCTGCGCTGACGCTGGCGCGCAGCACGCTGGGCGCGGGGCGGAGTTTCGTCACCGCGAACAAGGCAATGATCGCGCATCATGGGCTGGAACTCGCGCAGGCGGCGGAGTCGGCGGGCGTGGCGCTGAAGTTCGAGGCGGCGGTCGCGGGCGGCATTCCGGTCATCAAGGGTCTGCGCGAAGGCGCCGCCGCGAACGAGATCGCGCGCGTCTACGGCATCCTCAACGGGACCTGCAATTTCATCCTGTCGAAGATGGAATCGGAAGGTCGCGACTTTGCCGAGGTGCTGGCCGAGGCGCAGGCGCTCGGGTTTGCCGAAGCCGATCCGAGCTTCGACATCGACGGCGTCGATGCCGCGCACAAGCTGTCGATCCTGGCCGCCGTCGCGTTCGGGACGCAGCCGGCGTTCGACGACGTCGCGATCAGCGGCATTCGCCATTTGCTGGGCGCGGACATCGCCGAGGCCGCGGCGCTCGGCTATCGCGTGCGGCTGCTGGGATTGGCAGAAGCAGGGGCGGACGGGCTGTTCCAGCGCGTGCATCCGCATCTCGTGCCGATCGACCATCCTTTGGCGCACGTCACCGGATCGCTCAACGCGGTCGTGGCAGAGGGCAATTTCGTCGGCCGCCTGCTGTTCCAGGGTGCTGGGGCGGGCGATGGACCGACCGCGAGCGCAGTCGTCGCGGATCTGATCGACATCGCGCGTGGCGAGTTCGGCCCGCCGTTCGCGATGCCGGTGGTGTCGCTCATTGCTGCGTCGAAAGCGGATAGTGGCGAACGGCGCGGCCGCGCGTATTTGCGCTTTACCGTTGCGGACCGGGTCGGGGTGCTGGCGGAGATCGCGGCGGCGATGCGTGACGCGGGCGTCTCGATCGAGAGCCTGATCCAGCGGGGGGCGATTGCGGATGGCAGCGTGCTGGTGGCGATCGTGACGCATGAAAGCCCGGAGCGGTCGATTGCGCAGGCACTGGAGAAGCTGCGGGGATCGCAGAGCCTCGTGGGCCAGCCGATGTGGATGCATATTCTGGATTGAGGGGGGCAACCTCGGTGTCAACCACCCTGGCGAAGGCCGGGGCCCAATTGGAGAGGTCGCAGTAAAC
>JAJNQF010000152.1 GCA_021154945.1 Sphingomonas sp. | reverse complement strand
TTCGGCTTCGGCGGCACGAATGCGTCGCTGGTGATGACGAAGGTCCATTAATCCTGTTCCCCGGCGAAGGCCGGGGTCCAGTTGGGTGATTGGTGCGATTTATCGGAGGGCCTGCCCAACTGGGCCCCGGCCTCCGCCGGGGAACTATAGTGCGCAAGGTCGGCTGTTTCGGATTTATCGTCGGCCTCGCGGCAGTCGTCGCGCTGTTCCTGGTCGTTCAAGACTGGGGCGGCGCGGGGCCAGCGCCGCGCGCGTCGTCGGTTCAGGTTCCTCAAGGTTCGAGTTTGGCCGCCGCAGCGGTCGAACTGGAAAAGGCCGGCGCGATCCGGTCCGCTACCCGGTTCCGCCTATACGCGCGGGTCTTCGGCTCGGGCGATCCGATCAAGGCTGGCGAATACAAGATCCCCGCGCACGCTAGCCAGTCCGACATCCTGAAACTCATGCAGGGCGGCAAGGTCGTCCAGCGGCTGGTGGTGGTACCCGAAGGCTATCCCTCGGTCCTTGTCCACGACGCGCTGATGAAGGCGGACGGCCTCACCGGCACCGTACCGATCCCCGCAGAAGGTTCGATCCTGCCCGACAGCTACGCGTTCGAGCGCGGCGACACGCGCGCGGCGGTTGTCGTGCGGATGCAGGCGGCGATGAAGACGTACCTCGCCAAGGCATGGGCGGCGCGCAAGCCCGGTATCGCCGTGAGCACCCCCGAACAGGCGATCATCCTCGCCTCGATCATCGAGAAGGAAACCGGCAAGCCTTCCGAACGCCGCACCGTCGCCGCGGTCTATGGCAATCGCCTGCGCAACGGCATGCCGCTCCAGGCGGACCCGACCGTGATCTACCCGATCACCAAGGGCCGCCCGCTAGGCCGCCGCATCCTGCGGTCAGAACTGCACGCCAAGAACGGCTATAACACCTACGCCGAGGCCGGCCTGCCGGTCGGTCCGATCGCCAACCCCGGCCGTGCCTCGATCGAGGCGGTGCTGGACCCAGCGCAGACCCAAGCGCTGTATTTCGTCGCGGACGGCACCGGTGGCCACGTCTTCGCGAACACGCTGGCCGAACACAACGCCAACGTGAAGAAATGGTACGAGATCCGCAAAGCCCGCGGCGAGATGTAGCCACCTTCCGGCCCCCCTCCCTGAAAGGGAGGGGTAAGGGGTGGGTCGGTTTGCAGTTGCCGGCACGCGCGCCAAGCGGCCGACCCACCCCCGGCCCCTCCTTTCCGGGGGAGGGGGGACGAAGATCAGCCCCGCAACGCGTTAGCCGCGCGCGCCTTGATCTCGATCTCGGCCATCGTCCCGCCGGTCACCCAGCTCCCGCCAACACAGAGCACCGGCTTGAACGCCAGCCACTCGGGCGCGCTCGCCTCGGTGATCCCACCGGTCGGGCAGAAGCTGCACTGGTAGAATGGCGCGGCCAGAGCCTTGAGCGCCTTCAACCCGCCATTCGCTTCCGCCGGGAAGAACTTGAAGTGCGTCAGACCCAGGTCGAGCCCGGTCATGATGTCCGCCGCATTGGCGATCCCCGGCAAGAACGGAATGCCGCTCTCGATGATCGGCGTGGCGAGCCGTTCGGTCAGCCCCGGCGACACGATGAACTCCGCCCCCGCGTCGCGGACCTGTGCAAACTGCTGCGTATTGACGACGGTCCCGGCACCGACGATCGCGCCCGGCACCTTCTTCATCTCGGCGATCGCTTCCAGCGCGGCACCGGTGCGCAACGTCACCTCGAGCACGCGCAGGCCGCCGGCAACCAGCGCTTCGGCGAGCGGCCGGGCGAGCGCCGCGTCCTCGATCACCAGCACCGGGATGACGGCGCTGGTCTGCATGATGTCTGATATAGTTGCGGTCATTGGGTGTGTTCCTGTGCGAAGGCGGCCGCGGCGCCGAACAGGCCGGGCTGGGGATGGGTGATGAGCTTGACGGGCATCGCCGCCATCATCGTCTGGAAGCGACCCTTGGCGACAAAGCGCTGGTCGAAGCCCGAGCGGATAAGCCGATCCTTGATCCGGAAGCCGAGCCCGCCTGCGATCACGACCGCCTTGGCGCCTTGCGCCAGCGCAAGATCACCCGCGACCGCGCCGAGGGCTAGGCAGAACCGGTCGAGCGCGGCCAGCGCGATCGAGTCGGTGCCGTCGATCGCCTCGGTCCAGATCGTCTTGTCGTCATGGCTGGGGACCGCGCGGCCCTCCAGCGCAGCGAGCGTCTCGTAGATCGCGACGATGCCGGGCCCGGCGACGACGCGCTCCGCCGAGACGCGCGTAAACGTCTTGCGCAGCCGCTTCAGCAGCGCGTCCTCGATGCCGTCGAGCGGCGCGAAGTCCATGTGCCCGCCCTCGGTTTCGAGCACCTGATAGCCGTTTTTGCGTCGCAGCACCTGCGCGACGCCTAGGCCGGTGCCGGGGCCGCAGATCGTCGTGATGCCCTCGGACGGCAGCGGCGTATCGGGACCGCAGAGATGGATGAAGTCGCTGCTAGGCACCTGCGCGACGGCATGGCCGACCGCGCCGAAATCGTTGACGACCACCCATTGGTCCGCC